>NZ_JAFFJA010000023.1 GCF_021991635.1 Tepidanaerobacter sp. GT38 | reverse complement strand
ATTTTATATTATACGAGGAGGTTTTACAATGAGCAACTCAACACAAATTGCAAATTCAGTTTTGGACTTGATCGGGATGACGCCAATGGTTAAACTCAATCGGCTCTCACCCGAAGGCGGAGCAACAATCGCAGCAAAGCTAGAATCCTTTAACCCGGGCGGCAGCGTAAAGGACCGCATCGCCTTCAGCATGATTCAGGATGCTGAAGAAAGGGGAATCCTAAAACCAGGTTCAACCGTCGTGGAGCCCACCAGCGGCAACACGGGAATCGGTCTTGCCATGGTGTGCGCTGTGAAAGGATACCGTTTGCTTTTAGTTATGCCTGAATCCATGAGCGTAGAGCGCAGAAGGCTCCTAAAAGCTTACGGCGCAGAATTTGTGCTGACTCCTGCTGAAAAAGGCATGAGAGGTGCCGTGGAAAAAGCAGAAGAACTTGTTAAGACTCACGGATACTTTATGCCCATGCAGTTTGACAATCCAGCCAATCCTGCTATACACGAAAAGACTACTGCACAGGAAATATTACAGCAAACTGATGGCAAACTTGACGCATTTGTTGGAGGTATAGGCACAGGAGGTACATTTACGGGAGTTGCAAGAGTTATAAAAGCAAAAATGCCCCACGTAAAATTCATCGCAGTAGAACCGTCAGCTTCACCGGTCCTGTCAGGTGGAACACCAGGTCCCCACAAAATCCAAGGAATCGGTGCCGGCTTTGTTCCTAAGGTTCTGGATACTAGTTTAATCGATCAAATAATTACTGTTCCCAACGAAGAAGCTTTTAATTTTGCAAGACAGCTTGCAATAAAAGAAGGGATTTTGGCTGGCATTTCTTCAGGTGCTGCAATTTATGCTGCCCAACAAGTGGCAAAGGATTTGGGGCCGGGAAAGTTAGTAGTAACTGTACTTCCAGATACCGGAGAGAGGTATTTAAGTGTCGATGGACTGTTCTAACTGTTCTAAAGTGAATGATGACTGTACATAAGCTGCCCTTTTGCAAACGGATTTGCAAAAGGGCAGCTTTATTTTCTATGTAGATTTTGTTATCGTTTTTTTTGTGTTACAAGTGATACCACTACAAATATTGCCAAAGAAATCAAAGCCGCGTAAATTTCCGCCGGGGCACCAAAAATATTAGCTTTAGTCAGTATTCCCCACAGTGCTACAATAGAACCGACGATTATGGATGCAAGTGCCCCCTCTCTGGTTGCGGATTTCCATAAAACGCCACCCATTACCGGTATGAAAACACCTGCGCTGTACATTGTGTAGGAATAGATAAGAGCATCAATTATTCCGGGCATTATCAATGCTATTAAAAGGCTGAGTATGCCGATTATAAAAGTAAAGTTTCTGGATATATTAAGCAGTTTCTTTTCATCTTTTATTTGGTCCATCTTAAATGTCTCTATCCAGAAGTCCTTTACTATATGCGATGTGGCAGCCGTCAAAAGCGAATCCGCTGTTGACATGATAGCTGACAGTATTGCAGCTAAAATAATTCCTCCTATTACCGGATTCATAAGGTTTTGAACCACCCATGGGAAGGAATTGGCTCCGCTATCTAAGTCTGACAATGCCCTTGCCCCCATGCCGATAATAGTTGGGAAGAAGCTGACTATTACCAGAATGATACCACCGATAATTGATGCAGTTTTAGCTACATTCCCATCTTTCGCTGCAAACAACCTCTGGTAAAAGTCCTGACCGATGAGGGTGTACATTATCGTGGGCAATAACAGCCACATGATACTTGATGTTCCGAGGCCCCAAAAGCTAAAGTAATTGGATTCCACTCCTTTTGCGATTAACATAGCAGATAGATTTGATATACCGCCAGTTTTAGCCAGCACTAGAAATGCTCCTAATGCCACACCAAATGCTGCTATCATTAATTGAACAGCATCGGTGATTGTTGCCGCCCAAAGGCCACCGAAGGTGGTATAAACGATAAATACTAATGTAGCAAGAATTGCTCCGGTGTTACCGGTGATTCCCAATATTCCCAAGGCATTCCGTGCCGAAAGTACCATAGCAGCTAAGATTCCAATCAGCGCAACGAGAGAAAGTAATGAACCCAATATTCTGATAGTCTTTCCACCATATCTTAGTTCAAGATAGTCCGGGACGGTATATAGCGATAGCTCTCTAAATTTACCTGCAGTGGTAAAAGCTAATAATAGGATTCCTATACCGCAGGATACACCATACCATGCTCCTGACCAACCGTAGTTAAAACCGTATTCACTCCCTCCCATGACCATTCCACCGCCAAAATGGGTGGCAGCTAGGGTTGCGGCACACATCCATACTCCAAGTCTTCTACCGGCCAATAAAAAATCTGTCATTCCTTTGATATATTTTCTCCCAGACCACCAACCGACCCCTAACACAAATAACATGTAAATAATCACTATGAACAGAATCATGCCAACACCTCGTTTTGATAACATTTAATAAGTTTGTTTCTCTTCTGAATAAATTATAAAACAAACTTTATTCCTTTTATACCTTTAATAATTTAATAAATTAAACTACTTAATTATTTTTCTGCTTTCTCCATCAAATTTTCTCCTGAATCCTTACATTTACACCATTTCTAATTCGCGGCGTCATGTATCGGGGGGCATATTTCGGTAAAAAAAGCGTGCTTTTTACAAACACGCTAAATCAATATTTTGCCTTCACATGTAATAATCACATCTGTTGAAATATATGATTCATCTCCCATTCCCACTTTAATTACTCCACCGGGCTGTATTACATCAATATCCTTTGAAATACCGTAAACTTTTTTTAAACAAGCGCCCAGGGCCAAACTTCCCGAACCGCATCCCCGTTCAAAAACATTGCTATTTATGGCTCTTACGTGGACGAAGGGTTTTATTTTGTATCTGCCATCTTGTACCTTCTTATATGGAATTATACCAATTGCGCCCGCGTCAACAATTTCCTTTAAAGCTCGCGCAAGCTCTAGGTATTCTTCAATATCATCCTCCGCTTCTAAAACAAAGTGGCTTATTCCATCAAATTCTACTATGTAGCCTTCTACAGTCTTTTTTAGAAGTTTGATTTTCGCCTCGTCAATTCCTTTTGTAGATGGCATGGTGCAGCTTGTGCTGTAGCAAAAATCACTGACCTTTGCCACTCTGCATCTTATAGATTCATCTGTTCCGGAAGTATCAATATTAAATATTTCTTTATTCGTCAGTCCCTTATATACAGCGTAAGCCGCTGCAGCTAATGTGGCATTCCCGCAAAACTCACCACCTGCCATTTCCAAACCTATGACCGAACCTTTTTTTGATGGAGGCACTATAAATCCTACCTGCTCAGAATGTAAGTAATCGTAACTCATAGCCTTTTTCGCTAGGACAGGATAATAACTTTTTGGGCATTCACTTGTTATGATAACTGTAGTATTCTTAGCTGGGCTTGCTTTGATAAACTCAAAAATCACTCCTGTCAACCTCCAAAGCTATTAATCCTCAAGCCTTATATCAGCTGCCAGCTCGTGGGCGTAAAGGCCTTCTGTTTCGGCCAAATTGCTTGCTGCTGGTATCAATTCCCTTGCTCCTTCTTTTGTTATCTTTTGGAAACTGACAACTTTCAAGAATGTCCCTACCCATACACCACCGGTGTACCTAGCAGCTTTCATGGTAGGCAATATGTGGTTTGTACCCGAAACATAATCACCAAAGACCTCCGCAGCGTAGTTGCCGATAAAAAGTGAACCGTAGTTGTGCAACGAATTTATAACTTCTTCAGGATTTTTTATACAAATCTCCAAATGTTCTGGAGCAATCTCATTGGCAAGTTCTAAAGCTTCTTCCATTGTGTCTGCAACAAAAACCTGACCATTGTCTTCCCAGGATTTTTTCGCTATATCTGCAGTTCCCAAATCTGATAACAGTTTTTCAAGACTTACGAGAACCTTTGATGCCAGATCTTCAGATAAGCTTATTAGTATCCCGCGGGCATTGGGATCATGTTCCGACTGGGCTAGCAGGTCCGCTGCTACGAAATCGGGATCTGCCGTATCATCTGCTATAATTAGCACTTCGCTGGGGCCTGCCAGAAAATCTATCCCAACCGTTCCAAAGACCTGACGCTTCGCCTCGGTAACCCATACATTCCCCGGCCCCACAATCATGTCAACAGGCCTTATGGTCTCAGTGCCAAAGGCCAGGGCTCCGATGGCGTGAGCACCGCCCATGCAGTAGATCTCATCGGCGCCAGCTATGTCCATGGCAACCAAAGTAGCCGCGTTAATGCTGCCGGTTTCCTTATCAGGTGGAGAACAGGCAACTATTCTGGACACATTTGCCACTTTTGCGGGAATTATAGACATTAGTGCAGAAGAAGGCAGCGGGTATCGCCCTCCGGGGATATAGGCACCACAGGAATGAACCGGAATTATTCGATGACCTAAAGTCACACCTGGCGAAACTTCTTCCTTAACTTCTACAATAGATTTTTTCTGTATCTCTGCAAATTTCTTTATTCGATCTGCGGCAAATTTAATATCTTTTACAACTTGTTCGTCTAAACTATCATAAGCTTTTTTTATGTCATTAGCGGTAATTCTAATATTGCCCGTAAAACCATCTAGGTTTTTACAGTATTTTACTAAAGCCTCATCTCCTTTTTTTCGAATATCTTCTAATATACTAAAAACCCTTTGCCTTATATCCATTTCCTCTATATAGCTTTTACTCGCATTCTTGATAATTTTCATAAATATGCTCCTCCAATAAGTATTTAAATTTCATTTGCTCTCAATACTGCTTTCACGTTTTTATTAAAAAAATTTGCACATCAGATTATTAAATTTAATAAAAGTAAGGAATAATATACAGCATAATTGCTAATGCAAAGGCTATGCCAACTATTTTTTGCCATAAAGCGTATTCTTTATTTAGCTTTACTAATTCCTCCCCTGACGGGAGTTCTGGCAGTTCCTGTTCTAGTACTGAACTTGCAAAACCTAGGGGGATATCTTTGTCAACATTAGCCCTGCTCCAAAAATAGTACAAAATCAGTCCCACAACCGACCATAAGACACCGGTTATCACTGCATCTCCGGGCAACTGAGTAGTCATTATTATGTAAGCTACAATGCTAATCGTTGCCCCCACTTTTATCATCGGAGCTTTGTATGGTCTTTGTAATTGAGGCTGTTTAATCCTCAGGCCAATTGCTCCCATAAAGCCAATAATATAATAAAACAAATCGGCAAACAGACTCAAAGAGGCAATGTAAATAAGTGAGCCGGTTGAGACAAACAGCAGAGTAATAACACCTAAAAATATCACTGCAACATAAGGAGTTTTATATTTCGGGTGTAGCTTGGAAAACACTGGTGGTAAACTTCCGTCTCGCGACATGCTAAATAAATATCGAGCGGGAGCTGCAACTCCTGCATTTAATGTTGAAAAATCACCACCGAAAGCTATGCCTGCACATAAAATTACTAGAGGGATCCCTAGAATCCCGGCTGCTTTCATTGCTTCAGCATAAGGAGCCGCAGATTCTTGAATCATCGTTAACTCAGATGTAGGTACAATACCCAGTAAAAACCATTGAAAAACTGCATTGACAACAAAAATGATAAATGGCGATAAGAACATTGCTCTAGGTATATTTATTTGAGGGTACTGTATTTCTTCACCCATTGCACAGGCTGTTTCGAAACCGGCAAAGCACCACCATACCAGAGATGTTACAAATATAAATTCTCTCCAACTGGTACTTGCTGAGCCGACAAAGGGTGCATAATTATGTATGTTTATATGAGCGAGCATAATAAAAAACCATATTAACGATACTCCCCAAAAGAAAAACATGAAGGCATTTTGCCATTTACCGGCAATTTCTACTCCTCTATAATTAATAATAATAAACAGTACAATTATTAAACTGGCGATAATTCTTTCATCAACAGGAATCGTTATTCCTAGACCTTCAAACATCCATTTTAAATAATTGCTAAAAGCTAAAGCTTCGCCACTTACTACTGATATAAGCGAAATAACAAAGTTCCACCCAGCTAAAAAACCCCAAGCCTTTCCAACACCAAACTTCGCATAATTATAAGTCCCTCCAGCATAGGGAAGCATTGCTCCCATTTCCGCATACAGAAGGGCTGGATAAATGCTAAAGAGAAAAGCTGCAAATGTCGCCCAAATAATTGATGGGCCTAAATATCCTACTCCATTAGCTCCAACAGTAAACAACCCCACTCCCACAACAGTACCAACAGTTATGGTTATGGCCTCTTTTAATCCTAACCCCCTAATCATCTTAGTGCTAACAATCTCACTTTTTTCCACAATATAACCTCCTCATTTTAATTAACAATATGATTGAAATTGGTGAACGCTCTAAGGCTTTTATATTTTTGTATATTAACGTATTAACTTTTTAACTTAATAGATTAATAAAGTATTTACTTATCATTTTATCACATTTTCCTAAATTTAGCACCGAAAACATGATGCTTACATAATATACTAGTAAAAACCTAATGTTTATCTTGCTTTATGTATTTATCGAGGAGGGGTTGTAATGTCAAATTCAGAAAATGAAGTCAAAATGCAAAACTTATCTGTTGAATATAGACTGGGAGAAGCATATATTCCGTTCCAAAGCTACGGCAAAATTTTTGACCCAAGAACAGCATTGATGAACGGAACGTTGTTTCCTGAACTTTATAGACCATACAGAGTAAGAGCTGAATTATAAGTTGAGAGAGGTGATTTTAATGTATTCAAAGGACATGGTGGACCTATTAAAAGAAATCATGGCTGTGGACTTTGTTGTATATGAACTTGCACTGTTCTTGGATACTCATCCAAACGACCGAAGGGCATTGGAAGATCACAATAACTTTGCAATGAAGTCTCGTCAGCTTAGAGAGATGTTTGAACGAAAATATGGGCCTCTAATTCTCGATTCTGTATCGGAATTTCCGTATCAATATATAAACAATCCATGGCCATGGGAAATAAGATATTGAGGAGGGATTTATATGTGGTACTATGTGAAAAAGTTGCAATATCCAGCCAACGTGGCACGGACAGACTTGGGCATGGCCAAATTTCTTTTCGCACAGTATGGAGGCCCTGATAGCGAGCTATCAGCTTCTATAAGGTATCTGACCCAGCGCTATACAATGCCCATACCGCAAGCAAAAGCCTTACTTACAGATATTGGAACTGAAGAATTAGCCCATTGGGAAATTATTGGAACATTGATATATAAGCTGACTGATGGTGCAACACCTGAACAGATGAGGAGAGCCGGCTTAGGTGATCATTTTGCACAGCACGACAATGCCCTTTATCCCCATGATGCCGCAGGAGTGCCATGGACAGCAGCATATATACAAGCAACGGGAGACCCCATAGCTGATTTACATGAAAACTTGGCTGCCGAACAAAAGGCGAGAGCAACCTATGAACACCTAATTAGCCTGACAGACGACCCGGGAGTAATCGCCACTTTGGCCTTTTTAAGGGAAAGGGAAATCGTTCATTTTCAGCGCTTTGGGGAAGCTTTAATGCTTGTAAAAGAATATATGGATAAACCAAAACATGTTTTTTAAAATTAAAGCTTCTATATAAATTAAGAAAGCCTTCGGCAAAGCCGAAGGCTTTCTATTATTTAGATGCTGCACAAGCTTCACATGAATCGCATTTTCCTTGAGTCTCTCGCACCATTTTTATTGCATCTTTGCGGCATTTTTCAATGCAGATGCCGCAACCGATACATAATTCCTGATTGACCACATGGACCTTCTTTACTTCACCGGTGATAGCATTTACCGGACAGCTTTTTGCACAAAGCGTACAGCCGATACATTTTTCTTCTATAATAACTGCTTTTTTACGGGTAGGAAATGCTGCCGTTATTGATTTAGTTGGGCATTTTTCCACACAGAGCATGCAGTTGCGGCATTTGTCATAGTCTATTACTGCCACATTATCCTTAACATGTATAGCATCAAACGGGCATACTTTTTCACACTGCTTGCAGGCTATGCATCCGATGCTGCACACGGCTCTAGTGTCTTTTCCCTTCATGGTTGCTCTGCAGCGCACGTGAACTTCATTTTTGCCAGGTGTCAACGCTATGACCATTTTGGGACATGTCTTGACACAGAGATTGCAACCGGTGCATTTTTCTTCATCTATAATTGGCAGCCCATTTTCCCCCATAGTAATAGCATTTACGGGACAAACTTTCACACAGTCACCAAAACCTATACAAGCAAAAGCGCAGCCTTTAGGCCCACCGTTTACCATAGATGCGGCTTTACATGTCATTACGCCATGATACTCAGATTTATTCTTAGCTTTGGATTTATCACCTTGGCACAAAACTCGCGCTATTTTTTTGTCATCGGCACTGCCTGTATCAGAAACTCCCATGATTTCGGCAATTTTGGCCGCAACTTTTGCACCTCCAACCGGGCACGCATTGATTGGGGCTTTACCTTCTACAATTGCTTTAGACAATCCCGAACACCCTGGATACCCGCATGCACCACAGTTGGCTCCAGGTAAAGCTTCAACTATCGCATCTGCCCTAGGGTCTGTTTCAACAGCTAGCTTTTTAGATGCAATGGCAAGGCCTCCGCCTAAAACCAGACCTAAGCCACCCATACTTAGCAGGGAAGTTAGTATAATATTTGCCATCTCATTCACCTCCTGTAATTACCCTAAAGGAACGAGCCCTGTAAATCCTAAAAATATCATAGAAAGCAGCCCTGCCGTAATAAAAACTATTGCCGGCCCTTTTAAAGCCTCAGGCACATCATGAAACTCCATTTCTTCGCGGATACCAGACATCAGCACTAAAGCCAATGTAAATCCCAAACCTGCCCCCAAGCCTAGAGCTATGCTTTTTATGAGATTATATTTATACATTGGAATCAAAAGAGCTGCACCCATTACTATACAGTTAGTAGTAATTAAAGGTAGAAAAATTCCAAAGGCATTATATAAAGCCGGGCTAATTTTTAAAACTACCATTTCAACCAATTGCACTAGTGAAGCAATAACCAAGATAAATGATACTATCTGTAAAAAGGGTTCTAGGCCATAAGGCGCAAGTACATAATTTTGCAAGAAATAAGCGGCTACTGCTGTCATTGTTAAAACAAAAGTTGTAGCCATACCCATACCTACAGCAGTTTCGGTTTTGCTGGAAACACCCAAGAAAGGACATTGACCTAAGAATCTTGACAAAACAAAGTTATTTACAAACACCGCTCCAATTATTATAAAAAACAATTCCTTCGCCAATTGTTCTCACACCCTTTCAATGGCATTGAGTACGTTTTGCTGTTTTTCTGTTTATTACATTTATTAATCCTACGAGAATTCCCATCACAATAAAAGCACCGGGAGGCAAAATGGCACTAACCCATGGAGTAAAGCCTTCTCCCATTACTCTGTACCCAAATAAAGTGCCTGCTCCCATCAGTTCGCGTATCATACTTATTAAGGTAATAGCCCATGTATACCCTAAGCCCATACCTAAAGCATCTGCTATAGCTCTTGCCAAACCAACTTTTGAGGCAAAGGCTTCAGCTCGAGCAAGTACAATACAATTAACTACGATTAGCGGAATAAATATCCCCAAAACTTCATACAGTGCAGGAAAATATGCCTTCATGAAAAGGTCAACAACTGTAGTAAATGTCGCAACTACGATGATATAACATGGTATTCTTACCTTCGCAGGAATTACGCTCCTAAGAAGTGAAACCAATATACTGGAACATGTCAAAACAAAAGTCAGCGCCAAGCCCATTGCTATGCCATTGCTGGCAGCAGTAGTTACGGCAAGTGCCGAACAAATACCAATAACCATCCTAAAAATTGGGTTTTCATTCCAAAGGCCGTTTATAAAATCTTTAAATAACTGCATGATTAATAATCGCCTCCCACGGGAAATATTTCAACTACCTTCTCCAGTGAAGTCTTAATTGCACTTGCCACAGCCGTGGAAGAAATAGTTGCACCTGAAATAGCCTCTACATCTTGTTTTGCCACAAATTCATCTTCAACGGATTTTCCTTTAAATTGGTCTTTGAAAGCCTCCTCCTGTATTCTCGCTCCAAGACCAGGGGTTTCACTCATTGACAGGATTTCTATTCCTAACAATTTACCTTCTTTAGGATCGTAACCTACCATTATTTCAATCGGTCCGTTAAATCCCGAACCTGCCGTCTTAAATGCAATTCCCTTTTTGTTTCCCTCATCATCCAATCCTATATATATGGTAATATCGTCTTTTTGAATTTCTTCCATCTGGGTTGCCCCTGGTATTACAATAAGCACAGATTGTTCCAACTTTTGCCTTGCCTGCTCTTGAATTGTAGGATTTGTAACTTCATAAGATAGGGCAAGCACCGCTCCAGATGCCATAGAAATAATCATCAGCACTATAATCATTCTGGCATACTGGTTCATCTGGATTTCACCTCCCCATAGATCTTGGGCACTGTAAATCTGTTTATCAATGGGGTAAAGGCATTCATCAGAAGTATTGAAAATGACACACCTTCAGGATAACCCCCATATAATCTAATCAAAACCGTAAAAAAACCTGCACCTATGCCAAAAATCATTTTGCCAAGCCTGCTAAGGGGTGTTGTTACCATATCTGTTGCCATAAAAAACGCCCCGAGCATTAATCCTCCGGATAATAGATGAAAAACAGGGTCTTGACCTAAAATCGCTGATAAGATTGCAACACTGCCAAGATAGCTTGCCGGTATGCACCAATCCACATATCCTTTATAGATGAGATACAAGCCTCCTATAATAATAAGAAAAGCAGAAGTTTCTCCTAGAGAACCACCTACATTCCCGAAGAAAAGCTTCACATAATCTGTTGATATGCCTTCCATTTTCATTAGTGCAAGTGGAGTTGCCCTGGTAGTGCCGTCAACTGGGTTTATCCAGGTTGTCATGGGAGTTGTAAATGTTATCATCAGGAATACTCTTCCTATGAGAGCCGGATTAAAGGGATTTGCTCCTAGTCCGCCATAAATCTGTTTACCTAGAGATATTGCCACCACCGCTCCTACTACTGCCATCCAATAGGGCAATCCCGGCGGCAGATTTAATGCAAGCAGCATCCCCGTAACCAACGCACTGCCATCTGATATTGTTATAGGCTTATTTCTAAGTCTTTGAAATATAGCCTCTGTTAAAATAGCCGCAATACTTGTTACTATAACAAGGCCTAAGGCTCTAAAACCAAAAAAATATATGCCTGCAAAAGTCGGCAGTAGTAACGCTATAGCTACGCTGAACATAATTCTCGAAATGCTTTCTCCTGAATGTATATGAGGAGATGATGTAGTTATCAAAATGTAATCATCCATCCATGAGTACCTCCAATCTACATAGTAGCTTTCTGCTAAAAGTTGCCGATTATTTTTGTCTTCTCAAAGCTATAATATGACTTTTGGCAATCCTAATATGCTGAGTAAGCGGTATATGTGCAGGGCAAACGTAAGAGCAGCAGCCGCATTCTACACAATCCATTGCGTGATAAAGTTCTGCTTCATTCCACATATTTTTTTGGGCAAATTTAGCAATGGTAGTTGGCAAAAGATTTATGGGACAGGCGTCGACACACCTGGCACATTTAATACAGGGCGATGGTTCAAATAAATGCAAATCGTGCTTCTCCAAAACTAAAAGCCCTGAAGTCCCTTTAATAGCTGGCACATCTAGTGTTGATTGTGCAAGCCCCATCATGGGGCCACCCATCAAAACTTTGCCAGGTGTGCCTTTAAAACCTCCACACTGCTCGATTATATCTATTAAAGGAGTGCCAATCCTTATTAAAAGATTTTTAGGTTCCTTTATTCCCGAACCGGTTACTGTAGTTATCCTTTCAATAAGGGGTAATCCGGTTTTTAATGTATTGGCAATCGCTGCACATGTTCCGGCATTGTTTACGATAACTCCTGCATCCATTGGCAGTCCCCCCGAGGGAACTTCTCGGCCGGTAACAGCCTTAATAAGCTGCTTTTCACCACCTTGTGGATATTTGGTGGCAAGAACAACAACTTCGATTCCTTCTTTGTCTTTAATGGTTTTTTTAATTGATTCTACAGCATCAAGCTTATTGTCTTCTATTCCAATAAAGGCCCGTTTAATACCGGTTGCCTTCATAATTGCCTCAATTCCTAGAACTACATCATCTGGTCGCTCCAGTAAAAGCCTGTGATCTGCTGTAATATAAGGTTCACATTCCGCAGCATTAATAATAATTGTATCAACGTTCTTCTCCGGCGGGAAAGACAGTTTGACTTGTGTCGGAAAACCTGCTCCACCAAGTCCCGTAATTCCAGCTTCACGAATAAGATTCTTTATCTCATCCGGAGAAAGCTGACTAAGAGGCTTCGGCGGTGTTATCGAATAATCCAGCTCATCCTTTCCATCGGATTCGATAACTACAGACATCATTAAACCTCCACCAGGCCAAGGTCTTGGTTCGACAGCAGTTACTTTCCCCGAAATACTCGCATGAACTGGCACTGATACGAAACTCTTTGCTTCACCTATCTTTTGGCCCTTTTTTACCATATCCCCTACTTTGACTATAGGTTCGCTGGGAGCACCTATATGCATCCCCATCGGGATTATTACCTTCTTTGGCAGGGTAGCTTTTTCAATGGGTTTGGAGTTAGTAAGATCCTTGTTATATGGAGGATGTATGCCTCCTTTGAAGGTTTTAAGCATCGTTTCACCTCTCCTTTTGAACTGACCTAGAAATACTTCGACATAAATCGTAAAAAACCTTTTATACTTCTTGGTAAATTAAAAATTGTATACACTATACAAGCTTTTCTTCTTTTATTATACAATAAAAACTAATTTCATTCTATACATAGTTTCAAAGCGATTTGTAATGTGGATTTAATTTTTTTTAAATATAGCAAGCATCAAATATAGCTGATAAGCTCATTTTAACGTTTTAATAATCTATTGGCATTAATTAAATGCTAATAAGTTCCATATAGCCAATTATTGCACATTACTTCTTCTTCAAAAGATATGCTGTCTTAATTCTTTTCTTGTTACATAAAAAACTCCTTCTTCGCTTGGTTATTTGATTCTTGCCAAGAAGGAGATTACTTCTCATCAGACACAAGATTAGTTGTAATTCGTATAATAACAGATGAAAATATTTCCTCACTATATTACATAGTTCTCCAAAACACCCACACCTTCCACTTTAACCTGTACGGTATCTCCTGAACTCATAGGCCCAATACCAGAAGGTGTTCCAGTAGCAATCACATCACCAGGCATTAAAACCATAACTTGGCTGATAAAACTGACAAGTTGACCTACATTAAAAATTAAATCTGAGGTATTAGACTTTTGTTTAACTTCACCATTTAATAAAAGCTCGATAGACAGATTATCATAATTCAAATCGGTTGCTATGCATGGCCCAAAAGGTGCAAATGTATCAAAAGATTTGGATCTAGTCCATTGACCGTCCTTGCTCTGAAGGTCCCGGGCTGTAACATCATTGAAGCAAGTTGCACCCAATATATAAGAATAAGCCTCTTCTGGTCTAATATTCTTCGCTGGCTTTCCTATCACTAATCCCACTTCGCCTTCATAATCAACTCTACTAGAAATTGCAGGTTTTACGATCTTTCCCTTGTGTGGCAATGCTGCTGAAGGAGGCTTCAGGAATATAACAGGCTCTTCAGGAAGAGCCTTATTAACTTCCTGGACATGGCCCTTATAGTTTAAACCAACACATACTATCTTTGAAGGCTGGCAAGGAACTAAAACTTCCACATCATTTATATCGTAACAGCAATTGGTAATCTCATAGTCCTTAAATATATCACCCTCGATTTTCTTGACTTTATCATCCTCAAGCAAACCATAACTGCAGGAATTATCTTTTCTAAATCTGACAAACTTCATAGTGCTCCCTCCTTAAATAGTTGCTTCACTTAATTAGGCATAGTTTCTAGAACATAAGATCTATACCACAAATATTATACCAATAAATCTATAAGATTTCTTACCTATTTAAGGAGTAAATTTAAGAAAAGACTTGCGACGTTTTAGGAAAGCCCAGAATTTCCTGGGCTTAACTTAAATGTTTACTGATTTATTGTGCCGTCAAATTTTTTATCCGTATGCCTGTAAACATACCAATAGGCCATTCCTATTACTAATGCCCCACCTATTATATTGCCAAGTGTCACTGGAATCAAATTTCCAAAAAGTCCTCCAATATTTAATTTAGCTAGGGCTTCAGCATGAATTTTGCCGGCAGTGATATAAGTAGAATTGGAACTGACAAAAATACCTGCAGGTATGAAATACATATTTGCAATGGAGTGCTCAAAACCTGACATTACAAACAGCATTATTGGAAACCAACACGCAAAAACTTTTCCCACTATATCTTTAGCAGCTGTAGCCATCCATACGGCCAGAACAACAAGGATGTTGCACAAAATTCCTCGAACAAATGCTTGTCCAAATGGTATGGAAACTTTATTTACCGCCGTTTTAATAACCATAGCACCCAAAAGGCCGCTGTTTGTATCCAAAAGTCCGCTTTGGCTGATTAAAAAAGCAAATAATATGGCGCCTACAAAATTTGAAAGGTATACAATTATCCAGTTTCTAAAAAGCTCACCAAAGCTTATTTTTTTATCCATTGCGCCAATTACCATGAGATTATTGCCTGTAAAAAGTTCCGCTCCTGCCATAACAACTAACATCAGTCCCACCGGAAAAACCGCTCCGCTGGCAAACTTAGCTAAACCTGGATTATCTATGGCATGGGATATCATCTGAGAAGCAAAACCCGCAAATGATATATAAATACCAGCTAAAATGCCTAAAATAATTAGATTGCCAACAGAATTTCTTGCTTTATTAACCGATATTTCATCATATGTTTTTGCGATTTCTTTCGGCGTTAAAAAATTGCCCATTGAACAGCCTCCTGTGTTATTTTTTTCACAAACTTTGTTAAAAAAATAATTTGTTTGTTATATTATATTATAAATCTCCTTTGCATTCAATAATTCGTGAAAATTTTATTTAATCCAAAAAACAGCAGTAGCAGCTTTTTTAGCCACTACTGCTGCAAGATTACCTTAATTTATGCGCAAATACTAATACAGCTTGCGCTCTGTATAGTGGGTATGAAGTAGTTTATGAGATTTTTCTCCAAGAGGTTTGCCAAGATATTCTTTATACAGTGTTTGTACTGCTGGATTCTCATGAGATTTTCTCAATTTCATATTGCGGTCGACCTCGTAAATGGCTTTGCCTCTCGCCTCTCTATAGTCAACTTCCCAGCGCTCATTTGCACTTAGAATAGGCTGACCGCCGCCACCGACACAACCACCTGGGCAGCACATTATTTCGATGAAATGGTAGTTGGCTTCACCATTTTTTACCTTATCTAGAACTTTACGTGCATTGGCCAATCCATGGGCAACTGCTACGTTTACTTTAGTACCATCTACATCGATGGTTGCCTCTTTTACACCTTCAACTCCGCGAACTTCTGTAAAATCGATGTTTTCCAATTCCTTGTTCGTCACAAGTTCGTAAACGGTTCGTAAAGCAGCTTCCATAACGCCTCCGGTTGCACCGAAGATAACACCGGCTCCTGTAGATATTCCGAGAGGCTCGTCGAATTCTTCATCTGGCAGATTTCTCAAATCAATTCCTGCTTCTTTAAGCATCCTGGAAAGTTCTCGAGTGGTAAGAACTACGTCTACATCCTGGTATCCACTGGAGAACATCTCAGGCCGCTGGCATTCGTATTTCTTAGCAGTGCAGGGCATTATTGAAACTGAAAAGATCTTTGATGGATCAATTCCCATTTTTTCTGCATAATATGTCTTTACGAGAGCCCCAAACATTTGCTGTGGAGATTTGCACGTTGACAGATTGTCAAGAAGTTCGGGATAGTAGTGTTCGCAGAACTTGATCCAGCCGGGGCTGCATGAAGTTATAAGTGGAAGTTTGCCGCCATTTTGAAGCCTATCCAGGAACTCCGAGCCTTCTTCCATTATGGTAAGATCGGCGGAAAAGTCAGTATCAAAGACCTTGTCAAAGCCCAATCGCCTTAACGCAGCAGGTATCTTCTTTGTAACGATACCTCCACGTTCTCCACCAAATTCCTCTCCTAATGATACTCTAACTGCAGGAGCAATTTGGACTACAACATGCTTATCGGGATCTGCCAAAGCCTGCCACACTTTATGGGTGTCATCTTTTTCTTTTAAAGCACCTACAGGGCAAGCTAATATACATTGACCGCAGTTGACACATGGCACTTCATTTAGACTCATGTCAAATACCGGTGCTATAACTGTATCAAAGCCTCGATAGTTAGGTGAAATAACACCTACGCCCTGTACTTTATGGCATGTGCTCACACAACGCCGGCACAGCACGCACTTAGATGTATCTCTTACTATTGAAGGTGAAAAGTCATCATATTGTGCCTTGCTTTTTTGTCCAGGATACCTTATTGACTGTATACCCAATTCCTCTGATAGCTTTTGAAGTTCACAATTTAGATTTCTTACACAGGTAGGACATTCTAAGTTATGATCAGAAAGTAACAATTCCAAGGTTACTTTTCTGGCCTCTCTGACTGCTGGAGAATTAGTTATAACCTCCATCCCTTCAGAAACTGGTAAAACACAGGCTGTTTGAAGGGACCTGGCACCCTTAACTTCCACTACACACATTCTGCAAGCTCCAATTTCGTTTACGCCCTTTAAGAAGCATAGTGTGGGGATCTTTATTCCTGCTTTTCTGGCAGCCTCAAGCACTGTTGCATTTTTTGGAGCTTCAACTTTTATACCATCTATAGTTAATGTCACCATATCCATAGTTTCCCTCTCCCTTCTTCTGACTATTTTTTAACAATTGCACCAAAGGGGCATCTATCGTAACAGCTGTTGCATTTTATGCATTTGTCCACATCGATGACATGAGGCTGTCGTTTTTCACCACTGATGGCCTGTACAGGACATACCTTGGTACACACGCCACAGCCTTTGCATTTTTCAGGTACTATCTCGTAATGTATCAATGCTTTACATGCACCAGCGGGACACTTTTTATCCCTAATGTGGGCTTCATATTCATCTCTAAAATATCTTAACGTGGACAAGACCGGATTAGGAGCTGTCTGCCCTAGACCGCATAGTGCGGAAGCTTTGATGCTTTTGGCAAGGTTCTCCAGAAGCTCTATATCTCCCTCTCTACCTTCACCATTGGTTATCCTTTCGAGGATTTCAAGCATGCGCTTGGTTCCGATTCTGCATGGAGGACATTTGCCGCAGGATTCTTCTTGAGTGAAAGTTAGGAAGAATTTAGCTATGTCTACCATACAGGTATCCTCATCCATAACAATCATACCGCCTGATCCCATCATGGAACCTGCCTGAATCAATGTATCATATTCTATTGGCATATCAAGTAGTTCTGCAGGTATGCAACCACCTGAAGGGCCACCTGTTTGGACAGCCTTGAATTTCTTGTTGTTGGGGATGCCACCGCCAATATCAAATATGACTTCTCTTAGCGTGGTTCCCATCGGAATCTCTACAAGGCCAGTATGGTTAATCTTTCCACCGACAGCAAAAACTTTTGTGCCCTTGCTCTTTTCTGAACCAATCTTAGAAAACCAATCGGCACCCTTGAGAATAATCTCAGGTATGTTGGCATATGTCTCAACATTATTAATAATAGTTGGTTTTCCCCATAGCCCTTTATTGGCTGGGAAAGGCGGCCTGGGCCTTGGCTCTCCGCGGCGTCCTTCTATTGAAGCCAGCAAAGCTGTTTCTTCGCCGCATACAAAGGCTCCGGAGCCTAGTCTTAGAAAGATGTCAAAACTAAAGTCAGTGCCAAGAATGTTCTTGCCTAACAGCCCATGGTCTCTGGCCTGCTCTATAGCGATTTCCAGACGCTTTACGGCTATCGGGTATTCAGCCCTTACGTAAATATAGCCTTCACTGGCACCAATGGCATAACCTGCTATCGTCATTGCTTCCAATACCGAGTGGGGGTCGCCTTCCAATATGCTTCTGTCCATAAATGCACCGGGGTCTCCTTCGTCAGCATTGCACACTACATACTTGATATCGCCCTGTGCATTTGCAGCAAACTGCCATTTCATGCCTGTGGGGAATCCTCCGCCGCCGCGACCCCGGAGGCCAGACTTTTTAACCTCATCTATGACTTCCTGAGGCGTCATTTCAGTCAGTACTTTTGCCAGAGCAGCATAACCGTCATTTGCGATGTATTCTTCGATTACTTCAGGATTGATGACACCGCAATTTCTTAAAGCAATACGTTTTTGGCGTTTATAAAAATCAATGTCCATTAAAGAGCGATAGCGTTCCTTTGAATCCGGCTCTTTGTAAAGAAGGCGCTGAACTACACGGCCTTTTAATAAATGTTCCTCAACAATTTCCGGCACATCTTCTGCCTTAACTTGACAGTAATAGCTGCCTTCCGGATAAATCAAAATATTGGGTCCTAGTTCACAAAGGCCTAAGCAACCGGTTTGAATGACCTTTACTTCTTTATCTAACCCTTTCTTTTGGATCTCTTTCTGAAAAGTCTCAAAGATAGGTTCACTACCGGATGCGACACATCCTGTACCTTTGCAAACTAAAACATGTGCCCTGTATATTTCCATTTTCATAACCTCCTCAAGCTCCCGTATTTATTCATTAAATATTTGGGACTACATACTCATCCACAACTTGGTTATTGATAATGTGCTTTACTACTACCTCTCTCGCCTTTTCAGGATTCATATTTACATAAGTGACTTTTGGCTGCCCCGGCTGTATTACATCCACCAAGGGTTCATACTGACAAAGGCCGATACATCCGGTTTCAGTCACTATAACATTAGTTATATTGCGCTTTTTAAGCTCATCTAATATGGCCAGCATTACCTGCCTGGCACCGGCTGCAATACCACAGGTACCCATACCTACAACTACGCGAGTTTTTGTGTCATTATCAACTCGTAAATTTATCGCGTCCTTTGCTTGATCGCGAATTTTTTTAAGTTCTTCAATAGATTTAATCACCGGCATTTTATGCACCTCCATTAATTTCCTTTAGATTTTCATTTACAAACTCTTTAATCCAGTCAATTACCATTGGATTGTTGATTGGCACATCTTCAAGTGTTTTTTTGATTTCACGGGTGTCTAATGTAAATCCTCTATCTCCTACAGAATGCTTGTATACAAAATCCACATTAGGCCACACTGCGATCAGAGAAACCATAGTATCAGCCATGCTTCCTATAGGTGCTCTGTCTATATGACTTAATGTAAAGCTTGCAACTATTTCAGTTCCTTTGCCTTTCTTAGAATAGATTTTCAAACCTCCCCCGCAGCTTTGAGCGGCCTGGGCAAATAATGGTATTCCCAATCCACCTTGCGGGTCGTTCGCGTTGTAAAAAATGGATCCATAACTTTTTTAATTGTATCAGGGTCCATGCCAGACCCGTTATCTCTGATCTTAATTATTAGCAAATCATTTTTTATATCTTCTTCAATGTCTATTTCAATAAGAGATGCTTTTGCTCCTAAAGAATTTTGGACTATATCTAATATGTGTAAAGAAAGTTCTTTCATAGCTATTCAAATTTTTTTAAGACCTCCGGAACCTTATCGGGAGTTAATCTTCCGTATACCTCATCATTAACTATAATAGCGGGGGCCAGACCACAGGCACCTATGCAACGGCAAGCATCAAGAGAGAATTTTAAATCATCGGTGGTATCGCCTACCTCAATCCCCAATTCTGTTTTTAATCTGTCAAGTACCTTTTCAGCACCTCTTACATAGCAAGCCGTTCCAAGGCATACCCTAATATGATATTTTCCTCTGGGCTTTAGGTTGAAAAACGAATAAAAGGTTATGGTGCTGTAAACTTCACTTAAGGTAACGCCCAAGGCTTCGGATACTAATTTTTGAACTTCTATTGGGAGATACCCCATAATACCCTGAGCCTCTTGTAAAGCCTGAAGCAGGGCACCTCTTTGACCTTTGTATTTTTTTAACATATCTTTAATTTGATTGAGTTTTTCGATAAAATCTTGTTGTTGATTTAATGCTACTGCCATTTTATCCCTCTCCTTCATATGTTATTGTTTTCTTTTTCACTAAGTTGTGCAAATTATTCCTTTTAATCTTTTATTAATACCTTCCTCCCTTCCAAGCCTTTTAAAGCCATAACAATTTCTTTAAAATTTAATGATTTTAACAAAAAAAATGTTTTTTGATAAACCATATCTTCTAAACAGTGTGCATCTGAAGATGTTATTAAAGTATACTCATTAATGTTATCAAAAGTTGCTTCAAAATTTGCTTTTGTAGTTGTCTTTGAAAACTCTACGGCATCTACCTTTAAATTCTCAGGAATAAAGCCTAATTGACCAATTATACTAAAGTGTTTTTTGTCAACATGTGCAGGGATCAGTAAACCTTGTAATTCATGTACCTTTTGTGCAATTTCATCTACGGTGAGAAAAGTTGATGTAAGCAGCATTCTGTTCTCTTCACCCAATATATTTCCTATGCCATCTACAAGCCATTGATGCCCAAAAAGCCTGGGGTTATTATTGACAGGGGGCAAAGCGCTGTAGATATACTCCTGCAACTTAAAGACCTGATCTTCACTTTCAAATAAGCACAACAAGTGAACTTCCTCAATGCTTTGTACTTCTATTCCGGGAATCACCAGAATATCATAATCCTGCGCCATATTTAACATTGCATTTATGTTTCCCGCAGAATTGTGGTCACAAATTCCTAAGATTTTAGTCCCCATCACTTTTGCCATGTTTAATATGTTTATGGGAGTCATCTCATCACTGGCACAAGGGGAAAGACATGTATGAATGTGAAAATCCGCGGGGTATTCCAAGAGCATTAACCTGACTCCTTTGATAAAAGATTATACAGTATACCACAAACCTCATATATGGACTTATCGGTGGAGTAAATAGGTATGTTTTCTTGTTCTGCTTTATTTATTGTATTTTCATCAATGCTGGCATTTTCTGCTACAATAATTGCTGCTAGATTAAGCAGGGAAGCCACTGCTACTATGTTTTGATGACTTTGAATAGTTACCCAAACATCATGTTCTTTGGCGTGGGCCATAACCCAGCTTAAAAGGTCTGAAGCATATCCGCCTCGGATTACTCTATCGGTATTTACCACCTTAGTAACTAATTTTAGATTGAGAGGTTCTTGAATTTCGTTTAATTTCATGTATTCACCCCCTACCCCTTAGATTCCATAGTTGGAGGCATCTTTTTTGCCAAATCAAACATTTCCGCAGCCAATTGTTTAACCTTGTCCCTCAGTTTAAATATACAGTCGGTTTCATTTGCTTGACCTTTCACAATATCTTCTGCAAGGGCTCTGCAGTTGGGTGAACCGCAACTGCCACAATCAAGGCCTGGTAAATCTTTAACAGTTTTCTCCAATAGATCCATTTTTCGAATAGCTTCAACCAAATCATCATCCAATTTAAATGCAGACTTTGGAAGGATTTTTTCTTCCAGGTGATAATATCCTTCATTAAACTGTTTTATTATGGAATCAGTATTTAAATTGCTTTGAAAGCCTATTTTTTCAGATAATCTCCTTAACTTAACTCTAGCTATATATTGGTTTTCAACTGTAAGGGCACCGCCAATACAACCGCCAATACATGCTTGGCACTCAATATAATCCACATCAGAAAGCTTGTTCATTTCTACTTCTTCCAATACTTCTATGCAATTCTGAATTCCGTCAACGGCCAGATAATTATCCCCGCCTATGGCGATGTTTTCTCCGCCTGACCTGCCCCAACCTATTCCAAGCCCTAAAGCATCTTCAAAAATTGATTGAAAAGCTTCACCGTCTAAATTTTTGACTATTTCACTGAATATACCGGAAATGGAAAACACACCATCTACATAGGATCTTTTTGCACCAATTGGTCGCTTAACTGATGTAGCTTTAGCAGGGCACGGGCTAATAAAAAAGACTCCGATTTCTTCTAAAGAATAGCCCAACTTTTTACTCAAAATCTCTTTTGCACGCTTTGCGGCTATCTCCATAGGTGCTTTAATAGGTATTATATTTCGTATTAGTTCAGGAAAGCGCACTTGTATTAAACGGACCACAGCAGGACAAGAAGAAGATATAAGAGGTCGTATTTCTCCATTCCTATTAATATACTCACGTATAGCAACAGACACTTCTTCTGCAGCTAGCGGAACCTGATAGACTTCATCAAACCCAAGCTTATTAAGGGCAGATACGATATTTTTTATGGTAGTGCCTTCTTTAAATTGCCCAAAAAGACTGGGAGCAGGAAGGGCAACAGTAAATTTAAAATCTTTTAATCTAGAAATACTGTCAGTTGAAGCATATTTGGCATTGTTAGGACATACCCGTATGCATTCACCGCAATCTATGCATTTGTTTTCTAAAATGTATGCTCTACCATTTCTTACCCTTATAGCTTCAGTAGGGCACCCTTTTATGCAGTTTGTGCAGCCTTTGCACTTTTTTACATCAAGGGTAACCGAATGGTATAATTGTTCCAAATATCTTCACCAGCTTTCACTGATGCTAAAGGTATATAACCATTCTTACTTCTGTGCCTTTTCCGACGACAGAATCTATTTCAAAAACATCGGAAAATTTCTTCATGTTTGGCAATCCCATACCGGCACCAAAACCCAATTCTCTTATTCTGTCAGGAGCTGTTGAATAACCCTCTTCCATGGCTTTTTCTATATCAGGGATTCCAGGACCTTCGTCTTTAGCTGTCAATTCAATATACTTCGGAGTTATGCTAAATATCAATTGCCCCTTATAAGCGTGTATAACAATATTCATTTCTGCTTCATAGGCCGCAATAGAAACCTTTCGTATTATGCTTGAATCTATGCCTATTTGTTTTAACACTCGCTTTGCCTGTTCAGCAGCTTTACCGGCACTGTTAAAATCATTGCCAAGTATATCGTAAGTAAGTCGCATAACTTGAGGTGTTTCGGATTCTCTACCAGAAGCAGCATCTAAAACCTTTTTATTATCTTGACTGTGACCGAGACCTGCCTCATATAAAATCCCACAGGATTCAAAAAGGGGAAAGTCAGTCTTAAGCAGGGGAACTTTTTGTTCTTTTGCAAGTTCAATAACATCCTTGGAAGGAATTTTGCCTCGGACGAATACAATTGCAGCAAATTCACTCATAACGGTAGTTTGTATTATATGCCGGTGAGTTAAGCCGGTAAGCAGTATTGCATTAGCTTTATTATCAGCTAAAATATCACTCATTAAATCTGCTCCACATGCATTAAAAACCTCAATGTCTAAGTACTCTTTTCCCCATAAAACTTCTGCATTAAGGAGCTCTTTTATTTTGGATAGCTTCATCGACTTTCCTCCAGATAATAGGTCAAATATTCTAACTGAGCAGCTAAATCGACTCTTCTTACAAATATATTTTGCTTTACTGTGATATTTACAGGTGCAAAGTTTATTATCCCTCTTATTCCTGCATTTACGAGTTTATCTGCTACGTCTTGAGCTGCCGGTGCAGGAACCGCTATTATCCCTAAAACAATATTTAGCTCCTTAACTTTCTCTTCTAACAAATCCAGTGAGTAAATATCAATATTAGCTATCTTTTTCCCAATTTTTTTAGGGTCGTTATCAAAAATGCATGCTATATCAAAACCTCTTTGTTGAAACCCTTTGTACTGCGAAAGTGCTCTCCCAAGGTTTCCAGCACCAACAATGGCAATTGACCAGCGTTTATCTAGACCTAAAATCTTCATTATATAATTATAGAGCTCTTTAGAATTATATCCCACACCTCTTGTGCCAAATTCACCAAAATAGGCTAAATCTTTGCGAACTTGAGCAGGAGTGACTCCGGTAGCCTGCGCAATATCATGCGAAGAGACAGTATTTTTCCCTTTCTCATCTGCTTCCCATAAATACCTGGAATACATTGACAACCTGCCAATAGTCGCATCCGGGATTTTAAATTTCTTAAACATGTTAATAAATCACTCCTTCGTAGTCAATTCTAGCACAATAACATGCTTTTTACAATAGAAAAAGTGAAATTAATCACAATGTTATATTATTGTCAAAATCTTTGTTAAAACTTTAACAATATTTTTGCTTAAACTGCTCTTTTCCGAATGATCTTATATGTTTTTTCCCAATTCAAACTGCTTATCAACTATCTTAAAATTAAGATTCTCTACCCCTGATGTTGTATACACTTTATAATCCTTTGTTATAAAAATAGCATCTATATTTTCTATACTTTCTACAAAATCCATTCCTTCCTCAAGACCCATTGCAAATACAGTCGTAGATAAAGCATCAGCATCAATGGAACTTTCCGCTATAATCGTAACACTCATCAGCTCGTTTTCAACGGGAAAGCCCGTACGGGTATCTAAAATATGATGATATATTTTTCCATCTTTTTCTATATATCTTTCGTAAGGCCCAGAAGTTACCAAAGTCTTATCTGCAACTTCCACGGTTGCCACAATACTACCCCGTGTTTTAAAAAAGGGATTTTGTATGCCTATCTTCCACAGCTTTCCATCGGGTTTTGTTCCAATTACTATGATATTGCCTCCCAGGTCCACTGTACCATGTTTTACGCCATTTTGTCTTAATACTTTAACTGCTTCATCGGCAGCATACCCTTTCGCAATACCTCCTAACTCAATAGACATTCCCGGCCTTTTTAAAAACACACTATTATTTTTCTCGTCAAGTTCTATTTGCCTATAATCTACCAGCGGTAAAATTTTGCTGATTTCGGCTTTAGATGGCACGCGGGCATGTTCTGTACCTATACCCCATAATTTAACCAAAGGCCCTACTGTTATATCAAATTTGCCTTCTGAAAGGTTCGAAAAATAAAGGCCTTTTTTTATGACAAAAAAGGTATCTGGGCTGACTTTATAAAAATCCCGACCTGCCATCTCATTGATGCTTATTACTTCGCTAAAATCTGCTTTTGAGGTCATCTTTTTTTCAATATCATCAATACGTTCAAAAGCTTTATTAATAGCATCTGTAGCATTGGGCCCAAAAGCTTGTATTGAAATTAGAGTATCTAGCATAAAATTAGTTTTCGTCACAGGTTTTTCTTCACTTGAGCGCATGCATGCTGTTGTGGTTATTATAATTACAGCAACTGTAACTAAAACTTTTAGCCAAATTTTACCTGGCTCCGTTGCTAACCCCTCCTTGTTTAGTTCGTAAATCTAATTGTACTAATGCTTCATCTTTTAGTTTACTAATTAATTTCTGCAAATAAAACAAAAACTCCTGCCTAAAATATTCTTTTGTAAATTTTTTTATACAAAGTGTGATATAAATCACTTGATTTGTTCTAATTTTATGCTTATTTTATAAGTAGAGGAGCAGGAATTTACATCTTGTCATAGAATATAATATATTGTAAAATTATTGTAGAAGAATATGAACAAAATGTCTATAGTCTGTTTGTCCTTTTGTAAAAAATAAAACATTTTTGTGCACCAGTTTGTGAAGGTGCTGACAAGTATTAATTATTAGGGAGGCTAGCAAAATGGAAATGAAAAAAAAGATTGTAGTATTAGGAGGTGGCTTTGGAGGTCTTACTGCTGCCCAAACTCTTGATAAACTTCTTAGAAAAAATAGAAATGTAGAGATCACACTCATAAACAAGACACCTCACCAGGTTTATTTAACTCAGTTACATGAAATAGCCGGCAACAGAATTCCAGAGGACGGAATATTGTATTCACTGGAAGCTGCATTAGACCAGACTCGCGTTAAACTTGTCGTTGATGAAATTTACAAAGTCGATGTAAAGAATCGCAAGCTTTATGGTGCGGACAACGAATATAGTTTTGACTACCTCATTCTGGCTTGCGGAAGTGAACCTGCCTTTTTTGATATCCCCGGAATGAAAGAAAACGCTTTCACATTATGGTCTCATGAGGATGCTATAAAGATAAGAAATCACATTGAAAATATGTTTGAAATGGCCAGCAAAGAAGAAGACACGGAAAAGAGAAAAGAATATCTCACCTTTGTAGTTGGCGGCGGTGGTTATACTGGAATTGAAATGATAGGTGAATTAGTGGAATGGGTTGAAGACCTTTGCATCGACTACAATATAAAGAAAAGTGAAGTATCATTGATGGTCGTAGAAGCACTGCCAACAATCCTGCCAACCATGTCTGACAGCCTGATTGAAAACGCTACTAATTACTTAAAGAAAAAGGGTGTGCAAATACTTACTAATGCATGTATTGTGAATGTTACATCAAACTCTATTACACTTAAATCAGGCGAAACAATAAACACTAAAACACTAATTTGGACTGGTGGTGTGCAAGCTAACTCATTAGTAAGTCAGATAGGTCTTGAAACCGGAAAGCGCAATAAAGTTGTTGTCAACGAATTTATGGAAACTAGTGAGCCAGGAATTTATGCCATTGGAGATAATTGCTACTACCAGAACAAATCAGGAGAAGTTATGCCTTGCCTGGTGGAATCTGCAATTCAATCGGCACAATGTGCTGCCTACAATATAGCAGCTGAAATCAATAACAAATCTAAAAAACCCTTAAAACTTAAACTGCATGGAAATATGGTTTCCATTGGATCAGAATACTGCATTGCTGACGTAATGGGATTAAAGCTTAAAGGTTTTCTTGCATCTACCACGAAACACCTGGCAGATATCCATTATCTATTCGGAATTAGTGGATTTGGATTTATCTTTGATTATATTGACCGTCAATTCTTCCGCAAGACCAGGAATAAACCAACGGTTATAAAGCATATCGGAGTAAGCACTAGCGCAGCGTGGTTAGCTATCTTAAGAATTTTCTTAGGTTACAAATGGTTAATGTCCGGAATTGATAAAGTAAACAGCGGATGGCTTTCAGCAGGCGATAAACTAGTAGCTGGAGCTTCTA
The DNA here is from genome assembly GCF_021991635.1 of Tepidanaerobacter sp. GT38. Taxonomy (GTDB): domain Bacteria; phylum Bacillota; class Thermosediminibacteria; order Thermosediminibacterales; family Tepidanaerobacteraceae; genus DTU063. Next base: position 22,065 of record NZ_JAFFJA010000023.1, on the reverse strand, counting down.
CTGCCCCAATAGGACCAAATACACCAGAGTGGTATGCGAACTTTGTGGAAAGTGTGATCTACCCCAACGCATATTTGTTCCAGGTAATGATAACTCTAGGTGAAATTGCCCTAGGAATATGCTTTATACTCGGCTTATTCACGGTGCTAGCAGCACTTGGGTCAATATTCATGAATCTAAACTTTATCATCTCAGGCTCCGGTGATATGTGGTTCTTGGTAGTATCCATTGTAATGTTGGCAGGAGCAGGTCGATCCTTCGGTCTTGACTACTATGTCATACCTTATATTTCAAAAGTGATAAAACGCCTCATTAGACGTGGTGAATTTAAACTTATAAACTGATTTGAGGCTTTGACACAATAATTTATAAAGCTGTTTTATTGACAATAATAAAGAGAGGTAGAAACAAAAACTTCTACCTCTCTTTGTTCTTTTTAAATGTCTATATTATATATTTTTTTACGTATTTTGAAGTCATCAAGCCGAGAAGTGCACCATATGATAGGTTAAACTCAACAATTGAACCAACCTTTATATCTTTGTTTTTTGTTACATCTAACAATAAGTGGTCACTGCTGGCACCAAGAATATCTATGGATTTGTCTACAGGTGCAAGACCTTCTATTCTGCAATCCTGTTTTCCTAATGCAACAATCGCCCTTCTCATAAGGCCTTTATCCTCGAAAAAGGGCTTATTTCCAAAAGCATCTAGTCCGATTTCGCCTATGGGATATGAGGGTTTGGTTTTTACTTCTATTACCTCTGCTTTTAGCAATATAGCATCTTGGTATGTATCAGGCAGCGGCCTTGATGTACTGGGGTCATTGCCTAATAGGATTCCCTCACCTAACCGGAATTGTGTAATGCCTTTAGGTAGGCCCCCTTGTTTTAAAAGCATTAATGTTGATGAATTGCCTCCGGATATAGTTTTTACTTCTATACCAAAAGTTTGTTCAATGTCCGTTGCTAAATCCACCAGTAATTTCATGTTATCATAACTTGCCTTTACTCCACCATAACAACCTAAATTGGTTCCAATTCCTTCAAATTCTATATTTGAAAGCTTTATTATTTCACTTACAGTATCCAAGACATTTTCAGGCATTACACCTTCTCGTAGGTCTCCTGCCTCCACCATTAGAATCACTTTATGTTTCTTCCCTAAAGTTTTGGCGGCTGCTGATAAGGCCTCTATAACTTTTACCTCAGAATTTAGACTTCCGTCAGCCCATCGAACTACATCCTCTACTTCTGACAGCATCGGTATTCTAAGCAAATATATGGGTATCGATATACCTGCTTGTTTTAGAGACACTATGTTTTCGATCCTGGAATCACCTAGCTTTTTGGCACCGCCTTTGATAAATGTCCTGACAACTTTATCTAGGCCGCAAATTCCCTTTGTAACTGCCATAACTTCAATTTGTCTCTCACTACACCATTTCACTAGCTTTTCCGCATTGTGCTCTATCTTTTTTAAATTGATAGTGACACATGGGAAACGCATCGATAGACCCCCTAAAAATGGCTAATTTATTTGAGACTCATTGAGTGAATAAAGATGCCGCTTTGTAACTTAGGTTCAAACCAGGTGGATTTTGGCGGCATTATACACCCCGAATCGGCAATACACATAAGGTCTTCTATAGGGGTGGGAAATAGTGAAAAAGCCACACTCATTTCACCACTATCTACTCTATTTTTCAGTTCTTCTACGCCTTTTGCCCCACCTACAAAATCAATTCTATTATCGGTTCTGGGATTTGTTATATCAAAAATTGGTGCTATTATCAAATTGTGCAATATTGAAACATCTAAACTTTCAACCGGATCTTTTTCATTAAAACTACCGGGTTTAGCTTTTAAACCATACCATTTTCCGCCTATATACATGCCAAATAAATGTTTTTCTTTGGGTATAAAGGCTTCTTTGCCTTCATAAACAATGTCAAAGTTTTGTTTTATTTTATCGAGTAACTCCTGCTGATTTAAACCATTTAAATCCTTAACAACCCTATTGTAGGCCAGAATCGTAAGTTGAGTATCCGGAAAGATTACTGATAGGAAATAGTTAAACTCCTCATCCCCTGTATAGTTGGGGTTTTCTTGTCTTTTCTCAAGACCCACTTTCACAGCTGCAGCAGCTCTATGATGGCCATCAGCGATGTAAAGGGCATCAACTTTTGCAAATAACCCCAACAATTCGTCTATGGTTTTTTCATCATCTATAACCCAAACGGTCTGAAGGACATTGTCCATTGAAACAAAGTCGTAAATAGGGCTGTGAGATGATATCCAATCATCAATAATATCAGTTATCTGAGAGTTTTCTCTATAAGTCATGAGTATGGGACCAGTATGGGCATCAGTGTATTTTATGTGATTTATCCTGTCCTGCTCCTTTAAAGGTAAAGTATGTTCATGTTTTTTTATTATATCATTTATATAATCATCGATAGATGTGCATGCCACGATACCTTTTTGAATGCGATCTTGTCTGTTTAACTGATATATGTACAAGCAGGGCTGTAAATCTTGTATGTATACTTTCTCATTTATCATGCCAAATAACTTTTCCCGAGCTTTTTCATACACTTTTGCATCATAAGGATCTATACCTTCTTCAAAAGCAATCTCCGGCCTGTCAATATGCAAAAAGGAATATCTGTTATCCTTAGCCTTTTCTCTAGCTTCCTTAGTAGTAACTACATCATAAGGTAATGCTGCAACCTTCGATACCAGTTCCGGAACGGGTCTAAAAGCTTTAAAGGGTCTAATTATAGCCATTGTTAACCTCCATTTTTTAAATGTCCTGTAGTTTCATCATAAATATCATACTATAGTTTGCTTACTTTTTCCACTGAACTTGTTATAAATTAACCCCTACCTTGTTTAATCAGGTAGGGGCAATCTCTTTAACACAATTTATTGATCTAGTAATCTACTAAAAATAGCATTTATCATCTGCGGGTTGGCCTTGCCTTTGGTTTCTTTCATAACCTGCCCTACAAGAAAACCTAAAGCCTTCTTCTTGCCATTTTTATAATCTTCCACTGATTTTGGATTGGCCTCCATAACCCGTTTTGCAATACTTTCTAGCTCAGCTTCGTCAGAAATCTGGACAAGACCTTTTTCTTCCACTATTGCCTCAGGAGATTTACCTGTGGCAAACATTTCACGGAAAACGTCTTTAGCAATCTTTCCGCTTATGGTGCCCTTGTCAATCATAGCAAGCATATCGCAGAATTGTTTGGGAGTAAATTTCAAATCCTCTATGCCCTGTCCAGTTTCATTTAATATGCTCAACAATTCAACCATGAGCCAGTTGCTTACCACTTTCGGGTCATGATAATGTTTCACGCATTCCTCATAGAAATTGGAAAGCACTTTCGATGCGGTTATAATAGAAGCATCGTATTCAGGCAATCCATATTCCTTTATAAACCTTTCCTTTTTAGCACCGGGAAGTTCAGGTATCCGTGCCGATATTTCATCTTTCCAGTCTTTTCTCATAATAACTGGAGCCAAATTTGGTTCTGGGGAATAGCGGTTATCCACTTTGCCTCTCATGAAAATGGTGATACCTCTGTCTTCATCCCATCTACGGGTTTCCTGAACAATACTTCCGCCGCTTTCAAGAATTTCCCTCTGGCGCTTTTCTTCGTATTCAATTGCACGCTTAACTGCTCTAAATGAACCCAGATTTTTCACTTCAACTTTTGTGCCGAACTCATTAGAACCTTCAGGTCTGAGGGAAATGTTTATGTCACATCGCATAGACCCTTCTTCAATTTTACAGTCAGATACCTCGATATATTGAAGTATTGTCTTTAAGTTGTTTAAATACTGCCATGCTTCCTCTCCGGACCTCATATCGGGCTCTGACACTATTTCTATTAAAGGTACGCCAGCTCTATCTAAATCCACCAGGGAATAGGAACTTCCTTCTTCATGAACCAGCTTACCTGCATCTTCTTCCATATGCATAATCCTAATACCTATGCGCTTTTTCTTGCCATTAGAATCAATCTCTACATACCCGTTTCTTGCCAGCGGAATATAGTACTGTGAGATCTGATAGCCTTTTGGAAGGTCTGGGTAAAAATACTTTTTCCTATCAAATCTTGAAAACTCGGCTATCTGACAGTTTAAAGCAAGGCCGGCTTTTGTGGCATATTCAACAACGCTTTTGTTCATAAGCGGAATAGTACCTGGCATGCCAAGGCAAATGGGACAGCAGTGACTGTTAGGTTCTTTGCTAAATTCAGTACTGCAACCGCAGAATATCTTTGTCTTAGTTGATAGTTCTACATGCACTTCAAGACCTACTATTGTTTCGTAGTTCATTCCTTATGCCTCCTTCCACGCAATCAGTTTTTTGTGATAATCGGTATTTCGTTCGAAGGCATATGCTACCTGCAAGATTCCCGCCTCATCAAAGGCTTTCCCTATTATCTGAAGGCCGATTGGTAGCCCCTCAGCAAAACCACAGGGGATTGATATGGCAGGTAAACCTGCCAAATTTACAGGTACAGTGCACATATCGTTCACATTTAGGCTGTCCTTAGCCTCTCCAATTTTAAACGCTACCGTAGGTGTTGTAGGTGTTATCAGAAAATCATACTTCTCAAAAGCCTTTTCAAAGTCTTGTTTTATAAGAGTCCTCAACTTATATGCCTTGACAAGGTATTTATCATTGCCTTCTAAATCCAATAAGTATGTGCCAAGTATCGTTCTCTTTTTAACTTCCAGCCCAAAGCCTTCACCGCGGCTCTTTTTATAAAGGTCTTTTAAGTTTTCGTAATGTTGTGCACGATGGCCAAAACGAACTCCATCATACTGGCACATTTCAGAACTCGCCTCAGCTGAAGCAATAACATAATGTACCCATAAGGCATATTCTACATTGGGAAGGCTTGTCTCTTCACAAATAAAGCCCATATCCTCAAAGGTTTTTGCTGCATTTAAGATGGCATTTTTGATGTCTTTATTGACTGCATCTCCCAAAAATTCCTTGGGTATGCCTATTTTCACATTTTGTAAGTTCGTCTTAAGTGATTCTAAATAATCGGGGACTATTGTATCTGAAGATGAGGGATCAAATAAATCCATACCTGATATGGCATTAAGGACAATGGCGCAATCTTTAACGTCTTTTGTGATAGGACCTATAGTATCCATAGACCCGGCGTTTCCAGCCAAACCGAAACGGGATACTCTACCATATGTAGGCTTTAGACCAACCACTCCACAGTAAGCGGCAGACTGTCTAACAGCCCCACCTGTGTCTGAATCCAAAGAATATATGGCCAAATCAGCTGCAACTGCTGCAGCAGAGCTGGAACCTCCTGGCACCCGCTCAAGATTCCAGGGATTTTTAGAGGTAAAGAAGTAGGAGCTTTCAGTCGAAGATCCCATATCAAATTCGTCCAGATTAGTCTTACCTAAGATTAAAGCATTCTTTTCTTTTAATTTCTTTATAACGGTTGCATCATAAGGCGGTACAAAATTTTCTAGCATTTTTGAAGCACAGGTTGTTCGCAAATCTTTAGTGCATATATTATCCTTAACAGCCACCGGAATTCCAGATAGGTCCTCCGTAAAATCGCCTTTCTTATCGATTTCTGAGCTTCTCTCTAAAGCTTCTTCGCTATTTAAAGTAACATAAGCTTTAATCTTTCCGTCCATTTCCTCTATTCTCTTGAGAAGAGCTTTTGTCAATTCTTCAGAGGTTATTTCCTTTTTGCTTAGCAACTCATGGGCTTTATGAATAGTCAGCTTATCTAGTTCCAACATGCTACCTCCTATTCGATTATCTATTCTTCAATTATCCTCGGCACCCTGAAAAATCTACCGTGCTTATCAGGAGCGTTCTTTAAGACTTCATCAATGGGAAGGCTGTCCCAAACCTCATCGTCCCTTAGCACGTTTTTATCGTTTATGGGGCAGACTGTAGGCAAAACACTTTCTGTATCTACTTGGCTAAGTTTATCAAAGTATTCTAGCAAGAAATCCATGTCCTTTGAAATTTGCTCTATTTCTCGGCTCTCAAGATGTACATGAGCAATATCCGCTACACGATATAATGTGCCTTTATCCATTTGCCTATCACCTCTTTATTTTATTATTGCACACTTATATAATTTTATCATTTAAAGGAACATTATACAACGAATTGTTTCGACATGCAATAAAAAAATTATGATTGGTATGTTTTTATAAAATACGACCGATTAGGATTTAGCATTACTATAAAGGAAAAGCTGTAATTGGCCGGTTGCTGAATATAAATATCCTGTACAGCTACGTCATCAACATTGCTATGGGTGGTAAAAAACCTTTGTAAGATTCGGCCGAAGGGGTTTGCAAAGACATTTGCCAGCAAAAAGGCAACAACCGCGTTTAATAGTGAAAAGTGATGGGAGGAAAACAGCACTAAGATAAATGCAAGGGAAAACAAAAAATTCGCAGCCGCCATAGATGTTCCACAGCGAGGGTGAATGGCCAAATCTTTTTCTCCATTTATCATGCGAAAATGGCCTTCTCTTACTGCGCTCATTACTTCATAAGGCGGTGGCAGGTCCGGCCCTGAAAGGGAAAATCCGTTTGAATAAGCAAGACCCCCTATTTGAAGGGTTCTTCCGTACCTCTCTTCAAGCACATTTATAGTTGCATGTTCCAAACTGTGATTTTTCCTCACTCTTTTGTCTAAGGCAATCTTTAAAATTTGCCAAGGAATAGTCACAATATTATACAGTGAATTAAATGTAAAAACATAGGGAAGTAGAAACAAAAAACCTATGCCCAGAAAGATTATTATAGGTAAAAGTAAATATGGAAACAACATCAATATCATCAATAAAACCAGTAAAAAAAACATAGCTGTCCTCCTAGAAATAAACTTATAATAAATTATAACATACACAACCTAAATTTGGAGAAAGTCTTCGTTAAAATTTAAGCAGCGGTTTTCCGCTGCTTAATAAAGCTATGCACTTGAGTCATTATAAAATTTTAGAGAAATCACTGTCGATATGGCTAATATGATAAATGCCACAAGGCATATTATTAGTATTAATGTAGTGCTGTCTTTAGGAACCATTTCGATAAAATTCACCAGTGCTTCTTTTAGCCTCTGATTTCCCAAATACCCGTATTTCACCTGAGTCTTTTTTTATCATGTTCATGATAAGTTTTATGGTGGTAGTCTTGCCGGCGCCATTGGCACCAATAAACCCCATAATATAACCCCTTGGCAGTGATATGTTTACATCAGACAGCTTAAAATTGCCGTAGCTCTTGCTCAGGTTTATTATTTCCAGTATATTATCTTTCACTAATATTCCTCCTCCAGGACTTTATTGAAGATATGTTCCACACTCTTCCGTGAAACCCCAGTATTCTTAGCTTTTCTCACCACTTCTCGCATTTGCTGCTCTATTTCAGAAAGGCTTAACGACGCGATTTCACTTATATCGCAGTCTGCCACAAAACATCCTTTGCCAGGCCGCGTGATTATGAGTTTTTCCTGCTCTAATTCCAAATATGCCCGCTTTATAGTAATAACGCTAATTTTTAAATCTTGGGCCAGCTGCCTTATGGATGGCAGGGCATCGCCGGGCTTTAGTTCACCCTTTAATATTTTGCTTTTTATGCTTTCATATATCTGTTCATACAAAGGTCTGGGATCAATATTAGAAATTGATATAAACATAACATCTCCTACTGTGTATATATTATATATACAGTATATAATGTATAAACAGTTATGTCAAGTTCAAGGTTAATACATTACCTTCTGGATTTTGTAATTTTTTTAATTTATAATATAATAAGTTGCAAATCATTATTGAATTGGAGTTTTTTTATGTTTAATTTAAATATACCTTTAATTATTAAAGATATTTGTCATAAATTGAAACAATCTGGCTTTGAAGCATATGTAGTCGGCGGCAGCATAAGGGATTTAATAATGAATCGCGAAAATTCGGACTTTGACATCGCTACAAATGCCCTTCCAAACCAAATTGTATCTGTCTTCCCTAAAGCCAAGCCCTACGGGAATTTTGGCACAATGCTTGTAATTGTCGAAGATACAAAAGTAGAAATTACTCCATATAGAGACGATGCCCCGGGCAGAAAGCCCCAGTATACTTTTGGAGGCAGTATTTATACTGACCTTGCCCGACGGGATTTCACCATAAACTCCATAGCCTTTGACCCTGTAACCGATGAGCTTATTGACCCCTTTAGAGGCATAGATGATATAAAACGAGGTATTATAAGGTGTACAGGCTCTACTGAGCGAATTTGGGAGGATCCCCTTCGCGCCATGCGAGCCGCCAGATTTCAGGCTCAATTAGGCTTTAAAATAGAAAGTTCAACTTTATACACCTTAAAAGCTCATGCAGAAAAGCTAAACAGCATCTCAAAAGAGCGCATTCGCGATGAGCTTATAAAATTAATAACCGGAGATTACTGCTTTGACGGCTTGGTAACCCTTGTTGTAACGGGCCTCATGCAGTACATAATTCCGGAGTTAATGGCAGGCATGGGGATAATGCATTACAATAAGTCATTAGATGTATTAGAGCATAATCTGGTAGCATGCAAATTAATCAGAAATACTTTACCCTTACGTCTTGCAGCTCTGCTGCACGATGTAGGCAAATCTGAAACTGCCATAAAAACGGAAAAGGGTCTGACTTTTCCCGATCATCATATCAAATCGGCTGTTATAGCGGAAAACATTTTACAAAGGCTGCGATTTGAAACAAAAATAAAAAATAAAGTGGTCCTTTTAATTAAAAACCATATGTTTTATTACTCTCCCGATTCGCCAATATCACATTTAAGAAAACTTATTTCAAAAGTAGGTTGGGACAATATATATGATTTAATCGACCTTCGAATAGCCGACAGATTAGCAAGCGATTTTGACAAAGTATTCTCGCCCGGTTTGAAAAAATTAATTTCGGATTTAGAAATTTTAAAAGCTGAGAAAAGTGATTATCAAATAAAAGACCTGGCCATATCCGGCCAGGACATTATAGATGAACTGGGCATTGCTCCGGGGCCAAAAGTGGGGCAATTGCTTAATAAACTTTTGGAGGTAGTGCTAGAAAATCCAAACCTCAACACAAAAGAAAAGTTGCTAGAAATAGCTAAAAAAATCTAACTCAAAGACGTCTTTATCAATCTTGATCTATTTGATTATATAGTAGCAAGTTTCCAGTTCCTCATTATCTACTTCTGGAAGTTTGGATTTCAACTCGTTTATTACGCGCTCATCAATTCCGTAAAAGTCCCCTCCGAGAATTCGGGAACATATGTTATGACTTGCATGCGAACCTTTATGTCTGGATACAAACTGCAATATTTCCTGTATCTGCTGCTGTCTGTTAACCAAAAAAACACCTCCGCTTTGCTTAAATTAAATACTTTTAAAAGTATAATTTATTTTTAACGCATCGGAGGGGTTTTATTCTTTTCTTATTTAAAATAATTTATCTTTTTACCTTAGTGACACATCTCCACTTACCACTTTTTTAATTTGCCCATCTAAAGTTTTTACCAGTAAAGCTCCTGAAGCATCAATATCAATGGCAGTTCCCTCAAAACCGTCAATCTTACCTATAATCTTTACTTTCCGGCCTAAATTTACGCACAAAGCCCTCCATTTTTCAAAAATTTTTTCAAACCCTTCATTTTCAGCTTCAATATAATACTGTTCAAGATTTTCTAATAAAGCAGTCAAAACCTTAATGCGACTGATTTGCTCTCCTTTAATTTGTCTAAGGGATGTGCTTTTGTCTTTTAACTCATCGGGAAAATCATCGTTGTTTACATTTATTCCTATACCTATTACTACATAATTTACTGCATCCATTTCAGCACTCATTTCTGTGAGAATGCCGCAAACTTTTTTGCCGTCAATAAGTATGTCATTGGGCCACTTTATTTTTGCGCAAATTCCCGTTGCTTGTACAATAGCCTCAGCTACGGCTACAGCTGACATGATAGTAAGTTTAGGTGCGTCTACGGGAGAAAGTTCGGGTCTTAAAACTATGGAAAGCCAAAGGCCTCCTGCGGGCGAATCCCAAGAACGCCCCATTCGTCCCCTACCCCCCTGCTGTTTTTCCGCTATTACCAAGGTGCCACTTTGTGCACCTTCCTGAGCAATTTTTTTAGCATCATCATTGGTTGACTTTGTGACCTGACAATAGTAAATTTTACTTCCTATAATTTTTAAAGAAGACTGAGCCCATATTTCTTCAGGCAGAAGTAAATCAGGTGACTCTTCTAGGCAATAACCAAGCCGGGGTGAGGAAATTATTTTATACCCCATATTTCTTAAACAGTTTACCTGTTTCCAAATAGCAGAACGAGTTATCCCAAAGTTTTGGCTTATTTTTTCGCCGGAAATATATTTTCCTTTGTTTTCAAGCAACAACATTAAAAGCTGATTAGCTTCAGCTCTTTCGCTGGCTAAATACATATCCTTTGACATTTATAACGGCACCTCTTTATATTTTTCTACTAGACATCCTTCCAATTTATTTATATCTTTCTACCTTTTTACTCTTTTTCCTTCAAAAGCACATCGACCCAAACCTTATCTTATGCTAGCATAAAAGACAGCGGTTACTTACAAGTAGGATGTGTCTACAAACAATATTGAATATCAATTAGTAGAGGAGGTATTCTATGTTAAATAAAAAATGTATTGCTTTAATGTCTGTTTTCTTTATGGTCCTAGTTTTTTCAAGTACAGTATTGGCTGCTGATAACAGTACTTACTATTACATCGAAGATGAGATAGGGCCTTTAAGCATCCACAAAGATTTATTTTACATTTACAAACCCTTTTACAACGCCCAAAAAATCTACAGGGATTTTGACAAGGATGGCGTATATGAAATCGCAGTAATTTATAGTGGCCTAGATGGTAATAAACATTTAGCTGTTTACAAAATCCAAGGCAATAGAATGGTTCAGATTTTTTCCGGCAAGGGCGTTACCATTAATGTCAACTCCAACGGATTTTCAATTAGCAATATCAAATACGATGGCAGATACTTTTATGAAACTTATACTTATACTTGGAACAACGGCAAATTCTTAAGAACCGGATATGCCAAGACATACATTAAAAATGGTTACGATTATGAAAAACCCATCAAAGACAAACCAATTATCAGAAAGGACGAAAGAATTACCATCGTAAACTCTTTCTTAAAAGCGAGAATGCAGGGAAAATTCGACGAAGTAATGAACTATCTGTCTAAATCCTATAAAGCTAAGATTGATTCCAAAGAATTAAAATCAATAATCCCTTACGGCACAGTAACTGCTGTAGATATTTTTGATTCTCAGCGTGGAGATTGGGTTGTAGCAGTAATCAGAGACATTTGGGGAAACAGCAGGGTGTTTAAGTTTGTCCCAGTAAATGAAAAAGACAAATACGGCAATTTCAAAATCGATGAAATCATAGAAATACCGAGAGCAAATTGAGATTGTCACTGAAAAAGCCGCTAGATTTTCTAGCGGCTTTTGTTTTTCTTTGAACACCAAGGAATTTTGTGGTACTTTCAAACTTTGATTAAGCTATCATTTTTCGATTACGTAAGTTCCGGTTACGGATACGCCTTCTAAGGTGTCTTTTACCGGGCAGTGCTCTTCTATAAATTTACACAATTTCTTTATATTTTCTTCAGGTGAATCGGAGATTATATGCATTTTGTAGCGAATATCGGAAAATCCTTTTCTCACATCGGGGTTTTTCCCCGTAAATCCATCTGGATCTAAATCCCCTTCTAATTCCACTGAAAAACCTTTTAATTCTACGCGGAATTTTGGTGCAAACATACCTGCTACTATGCTCATACACCCACCTAAAGAACACAGAAGCAATTCTACTGGATTCATGGCCGTATTGGTACCGCCAAGTTCTACTGGTTCATCCATGGTAACCTTAAAACTCCGTGAAGTGGCCTCGACTAAAGCACCGCCCTTCCACTCCGCTTTGGCATTAAAAGTCTGAATTGCCATGAAATACCCCCTTATACATATATTTCCCTAGTATAATTATAACACTTTTTTTGTATTTGTCACCATTTTGTAAGATTAAATGTTATCTGTAAAAGGTATTTGGACTGTTTTTTCGTTCTCCAGGTAATGCAGATTGGCATAAATTTTTACTATATTGGCATATTTGTCATGTTCTATTTTTATATCACTTACCCTAGCATCATCTTGGCGATATCTAAGATACTCAGTTAAAATATATTGGGCATTTTCTTCACTTAAATCATTATAGAAGGTCTTGTAAGTATCGGCGGGAATCTCAAGTATAACACTGTGCAGACCTCCTCTTACTGCCCTGGTTTCGCGGATGAAATTGAACATTCTTAAAACCTGCCCATTAGTCACTTATTTTTCTTTTGTTTCTTTTTGTTTTCAGGTGTCTTTTGGGAATTTCCCTGGGCAATTTCCTCTGACAATTCGTAGTATTCAGGGCTTGTATCGTCAACCAAGTTGCCTTTTTCTTTTAGATTTGGTGGAACTAGTTTGTTTCTAGCTTCCTTTTGACGCTTTTTTTTGGCCATGTGCATTCCTCCCATATTTGATGTCAAATCTAGTATTTCCTATTTTGCTCCAATAAATCCGTACAAAGAAAAAAGCATTCACTAAAATTTTAGTGAATGCTTATAATGCCTTACTTTTCGGCTTCTGCCTTTCTTGACGGGAAAGGATTGCTTTTCTCATGCGAAGGCTTTTGGGCGTAACTTCCAAAAGTTCATCGTCTTTAATAAATTCCAAACACTGTTCTAAACTCATTTGTTTTGGAGGAACCAGCCTCAAAGCTTCCTCAGCAGTTGATGAACGCATATTGGTAACATGCTTTTTCTTGCATACATTGATGTCCAAATCTTGAGGTCTGGAATTTTCTCCCACTATCATGCCCTCATATACCTTAACCTGAGGTCCTATGAAAAGGGTGCCTCTCTCCTGTGCATTATAAAGACCGTAAGTATTGCTTTCCCCTGTCTCAAAAGCAACCAGCGACCCTCGATTTCTGGTTGGAATATCTCCTTTGTAGGGAGTATAGCCCGCAAAAACTGAATTAATTATTCCTTCCCCTTTTGTGTCGGTGATAAATTCGGACCTGTATCCTAGCAGTCCTCTGGTAGGAATGTTAAATTCCAATCTGATGGAGTTGCCGCCGATGTTTTGCATGTTAATTAACTGACCGTGTCTTTCGCCCATCTTCTCCATAACGGTTCCCAAATAAGCTTCAGGGATATCAATTGTCACCAATTCCATGGGCTCCATTTTTTTTCCGTTTATTTCTTTTATTATTACCATGGGTTTTGAGACTTGAAACTCATACCCTTCCCTGCGCATAGTCTCAATCAAAACCGAAAGATGCAGTTCTCCTCTACCCGAAACCTTGAAACTGTCAGGGCTATCTGTTTCCTCGACTCTTAAGCTCACATTGCTCTTGGCTTCTCTAAACAACCGCTCTCTCAAATGCCTTGAAGTAACATATTCACCTTCCTGACCTGCAAAGGGGCTAGTGTTTACGCTAAATATCATTGAAAGTGTAGGTTCATCTATGTTTACATAAGGCACAGGTTCAGGGTTGTCTATATCTGCTATAGTCTCACCGATGTCTATATCTTCGATACCCGTCAGTGCAACTATATCGCCTATAGTGGCAGAAGATACGGGTTGGCGTTTTAGACCTTCAAAATCAAAAAGGTTGCTGACCTTTACCTTTTGAATAGTTCCGTCTTTTTTACACAGCGCATATTCATTCCCCGTTTGAATTGTTCCCCTAAAAACTCTTCCTATAGCTATTCTTCCAACATAATCATCATAATCTAATGTAGTTATTAAAACCTGGACAGGTGCTTGAGGATCTCCTTCAGGTGCCGGCACAAATTCTACTATAGTCTTAAATAAGGGCTGCAGATCTTTTGACGTGTCTTCAAGGTTAAGTTTTGCATAACCTTCTCGTGCCGAGGTGTAGACTACAGGATACTCTATTTGAGAATCATCTGCCCCTAAATCGATGAAAAGCTCCAGCACTTCATCTAGAACCTGGTCTATTCGCGAATCGGGCCTGTCGATTTTATTTACAACTACTATTGCAGGTAAATTTAAGGCCAAAGCCTTCTTCAAAACGAAACGTGTTTGGGGCATGGGGCCTTCAAAAGCATCCACTAATAAAAGCACACCATCCACCATCTTGAGCACCCGCTCAACTTCACCACCAAAATCCGCATGTCCGGGAGTATCAATGATATTTATCTTTATACCATTGTAGTGGACGGCTGTATTTTTTGATAATATGGTTATGCCCCGCTCCCGCTCCAGGGCATTTGAATCCAATACCCTTTCTTCTACCTTTTGATTCTGCCGAAATATGCCGCTCTGCTTTAATAGGCCATCTACAAGTGTTGTCTTGCCATGGTCTACATGAGCAATTATAGCTATATTGCGAATATCATCTCGTTTTGTAATCATACTGCATCTCCTTCATAATCTAGGCATAAAAGTACATTTTTCCATCAATTATATCCATATTTATTAACTGTTTTTCAAGAAGATAAGTTAAAAAGGCACCAACTGAAGAAATTGTTATAAAGTATTGAGATATATTCATAGGTATATCGTATTTTTTAATAACAAGCTCGGTTAAATCTTCTCTAGTCAAGGGCTGCGATAAGAAATCCAATATGAGTTGCAGGTTGTTATTTACATTGTCTATATTTTTTTGAATAAGAGATTTAGGATTATCCAAAGGACCATCACAGTGAGAAATCATATAACAATCATAATTTGTGGCGAGCAAAAATTCCAAAGTCTTTAAATGATCTCCCACATCAAACAGAAAAGGAAAAGGATACTTTTCCATTTTATCTTCGCTAAAAAAGGCATCGCCGCAAAACAGAACATTATCTTCCGTCGCAACTCCTATTTGGCCTATGCTATGACCTTCCAGTGAAATTATATCAAACTTTTTACTATCTAATTCCGTGGAGCCTTCAGCAACTTCTATATCTACTGCCGTATCCTGTGCTTTTATTATTCGCGTTGAAAGTCCGGGCATGGGCGATGCTCCATAAAACATGGTTTGTTCCAGAAAGCTATTTTCTATAAAAAGCCTTGCTTTACTGGAAGCTGCAACAAGAGCACCGGGGCATTTTTCTTTAATAAAATTATTTGCTCCATAGTGGTCAGGATGAGAGTGGGTGTTTATGATATACTTTATTTTTAAATTATTATTCTCCAACACTTCAATAATCTTTCTACCGTCAGTATTGTGAAGCCCCGTATCTATTAAAGTACACAAACCGTTCCTGTACCTATAAACACCTACATTGGTCGCACCAGGGATATAATACGTGCGACCTCTCAGCTTTATAAGTTCCATTAAGATTTCCTCCTAGATATATAGCAACAAATCTTAAAAACACATTTTATATTATACATACTGTTATTTACGAAAATCAAGTGTACTAATATGTCGCTAAACAAATCTTAAATTTAAATTACAGCTCCCAGACCGGCAAGCCCTAAAACTAGAAGGAGGATATTTATGTCAAGGGCAACCGTATGAAAGAAAGGCTGGAAAAAGGGTATATATATAACTGCAAAAAGCATTGATATGGAAATCAATACCGACAATGTCAGATATAAATTGCCAAAGGGATTTTGCCAACGAACATTGGTTTTTTCAGTTCTACATTCAAAGACAAATAAAAGCTGTGACATGACTAATGTTGCAAAGGCAGCCGTTCTCGCCAATTCCAGATTACTTTTGCTGTATAAGTATGTGATTATAAAAGCTGCTAATGTAGCGAGACTGATAATCAAACCTCTATACATAATTTTTGCACCAAGGCCATGAGAAAAAACATTTTCGTTTTTGCCTCTAGGTTTGCGACGCATCACATCCCTCTCAGGTGGATCTACGCCAAGGGCCATTGCAGGAAGGCCGTCTGTCACAAGATTTACCCATAGAATTTGTATGGGCAAAAGGGGTAATGGCAGGCCTAATATAGAAGTCCATATCATTGTCAGTATCTCTCCCACATTGCAGGACAGCAAATAGCGAATAAATTTACGGATATTGTCATAGATTATTCTGCCTTCTTCAACTGCTGCCACAATGCTGGCAAAATTGTCATCCATCAATATCATAGAAGATGCCTCTTTTGTCACATCGGTGCCATTTATGCCCATAGACACCCCAATATCTGCCTCTTTAACAGCTGGCGCATCATTGACTCCATCCCCGGTCATTGCAACGATATGACCTTTCTTTTTTAAAGTTCTGACAATCCTTAGCTTGTGACGTGGTGTAACTCTAGCATAAACGGCAATATCATCTATCTGTTTTAAAAGTTCACTTTCGCTCATATTATCTAATTCCTGACCTGTTACGATTTTACTGTTTTTGGTAAGCATTGAAAGTTCTCGTGCTACAGCCCAAGCTGTGGACTTGTGGTCACCGGTTATCATCACTGGCCTAATTCCCGCAGTAAAGCACTTTTGTACGGCAGAAACCGCCTCAGGTCTAGGAGGATCTATAATGCCCATCATTCCAACGAAAATAAGGTCTTTCTCCAAATTCGAATCTTCCAGTTCGTTTATTGAAAGTTTTCTATAGGCAAAGCCCAAAACCCTCAATGCTTCTCGACCCATATCGTCATTGGCATTTAGGATAGTCATTTCATCATTTTTTGTAATTGGCCGTATTTCTCCCTTATCCTGTATTTTTGTGCAAAGGGACAATATTACATCGGGGGCACCTTTTGTAAAAAGAAAAAGTTGGCCTTTTTTAGATTGCACCAATACGGACATGCGCTTTCTGTTTGAGTCAAAAGGTATTTCCTTAAGTCTTACATAGTTTGCATCCACATCTTTTTTATTTATATTGGCTTTTAAAGCCGCTATAAGTATACCGATTTCTGTTGGATCTCCATAAGGCTTAAGTTCCTTTTTCCCACCTATGACCTCAAACAAATTGCCGCTGCTTTCTGTATTTATGCCAGCATTATTGCAAGATACGCCAATTTCGAGAAGTCTTGTAAGCTCTTTAGGTAGGTTCTTTAAAGGCCTTCCATCACTTGCCAAGATTTCTCCTTCACTTCTGTAGCCTGTTCCGGTTACCAAAAATGTCTCTTCACCAAGATAGATCTTTCTAACGCTCATTTTGTTTTCAGTCAATGTGCCTGTTTTGTCACTGCAAATTACCGTGGCGCAGCCAAGGGTCTCTACAGCAGGCAGCCTCCTGATTATTACTTTTTTCCTTATCATGCGCTGAACTCCCAACGTAAGGATAACCGTCACAATGGCAGGTAAACCTTCGGGAATGGCTGCAACTGCCAAACTTACACCGAAAAGAAACATATCCTGGACTTTTTCACCTCGAAAAACCCCTAATACAGCCACTACAGCACATATGGCAAGACAGATCATTACCAACTGCTTACCTAAAAAATCCAATCTCTTCTGAAGAGGTGTTTGTTTATCATCAATATCATCAATCATCCCTGCGATTTTGCCCATTTCCGTGTCCATACCTATTTTTTCGACTATCATTTTGCCTCTTCCGTTTACAACCAATGTGCCCATGAAAACGTAATTTTGCTTGTAAATTTTTATTTGAGACTCTTTGTCCACACTTGCCGACTTTTCTACGGGTATGGATTCCCCGGTCAATAGGGATTCGTCAATGGTCAAATTTTCTGCCATTAGCAAGCTTCCATCGGCCGGAATTCTATCTCCGCTCTCAAGGATGACTATGTCACCGGGGACAATGTCACTTGCCTGTATTGTTATTACTTTTCCATCCCGCAGGACCTTTGCTGTAGGTGCTGCTAGCCTTTGTAAGGCTTGTAGTGACCTTTCCGTTCTGTATTCTTGTATAAAACCTAAAATGCCGTTCATTAAAACAATAGCAGCTATTGCAATAGCATCCGCCACTTCTCCAAGGCAAGCGGATATAAGGGCTGCCCCTAATAAAACAATGATCATAAAATCCGTAAATTGGTTTATGAAAATAGAAATGGCTGATATTTCTCTTCCTTGCCTCAGCTGATTGTCCCCAAACAGCTTCTTTTTAAGCGGTATTTCTCTAGTGGATAACCCCTGGTTGGGATTTGTCTGATATGTATTCATACATATTCCCTCCACCCCTGTTGGTGTTTACACTCTAAAACATATGTTGCGTAAAAAGGGAATATGTCTAAAAAAAAAGCAGCAGAGCTGCTTTATTCATATCTCAGTGCTTCTATAGGATCCTGATAGGCTGCTTTTCGTGCAGGGTATAATCCGAAACACACCCCAACTACCGCCGAAAAAGCAAATGCTAGGGCTATCATCTGCCATGAAATAACGGCAGGGATTTTTATGAACATGGCTATTATCTGGGATAAGCCAAACCCTAAAAACATCCCTAATATACCGCCGGAAAAAGAAAGGACTAAAGCCTCAATCAAAAATTGTATCATAATATCAGTTTCACGTGCCCCTAACGCCTTCCTAATGCCTATTTCCCTGGTCCGTTCTGTAACGGATACCAACATGATATTCATAATTCCTATTCCTCCCACCAATAGGGAGATGCCTGCAATGGCACTGATTACCAGAGTAACTATTCCCGTAACCTGATTTACGCTGTCTATCTCTTTTTGAGAGTTCCATGCATTGTATTTATTTTCATTGCGATGCCTCCTGTGCAGGATATTTAGAGAATGTTCGATAGCTTTATCTACTTCAGTTTGAGATACCGCCTTACCTTCAATATTATTTATCCAATTCGATCCACTGAAAGAAAAATACGTTGAAATAGGTATGTACATCAACTTGCTGTCCATGCCCATGGAAAAAATTGATTCTTCCCGGGCCAGCACACCTATTACTTTAAAAGGCCGATTGCTGACCATTATTTTTTTCCCTATTGCCGCGGAGGAGCTAAACAGTTCTTTTGCCAATGATTCACTTATAACTGCCACATATCTCTTTGCATCATCATCCTCGTTACTAAAAAACCTGCCGGCATCTAATTTAAGATTTGCTATTTCTGTATAATCGGCAGTTGTTGCCACTATCTCAACGCCAATTTCCTTCCCTTTTGACCTGATGTTCGCGGAATCCCAACTAATAGGTGCCATATTCTCCACAGCCGGGGAAATTTCTTTTATCGTCACCACATCCTGAAGAGTGAAGCCATCAGCATCGGTTATGGGATCATCAGAATCATACCGGTAGTAGATACTAAATCGATTGGCCCCAAAGGCATCCATTTCTTTGTTGATTGCAGCTCTACCGCTTTGTCCCAATGCTGAAACTGTTATCACTGAAGAAACACCTATAATGATGCCTAACATTGTAAGGAGAGATCTCAATTTATTTGCAATGACGCTTTCCCAAGCAATTATTACACTTTCAAAGAAGTTCACTGGACTTCTCATCCACCTTTCTACCATCGCGGAAAAACACAATTCTTTGGGCATATCTAGCGATTTCATCTTCGTGAGTTACTAAAACAATTGTTGCTCCATTTCGATGCAATTCAGTAAATATCCCCATAATCTCAGCACCGGATTTGCTGTCAAGATTGCCCGTAGGTTCATCCGCAAGGATTATCTTGGGAGAATTTATTAAAGCCCGAGCAATAGCAACTCTTTGCCTTTGCCCACCTGAAAGCTCATTTGGCTTATGATGCCATCTATCTTCCAAACCGACTGATTTCAGTGCTTCCATAGCTTTTATTCGCCTTTCCCTAGGCGGGATCCCGGCATAAATCATCGGAATTTCTACATTTCTAAGGGAGCTCATTCGAGGAAGCAAATTGAAGTTTTGAAAGACAAAGCCTATTTTTTTGTTTCTGATATAGGCCAGTTGACGGCTATCAAGCTGGGATATGGGTTTCCCATCCAAGTAATACTCTCCCGATGTGGGCTTATCAAGGCAACCAAGTATATTCATAAGAGTAGATTTGCCGGAACCGGATGGCCCCATTATGGCGACAAACTCTCCTGCTCTTATATGAAGATTTACGTCTTTAAGGGCTGCTACTTCATTTTCCCCATTTCTATAAATTTTTGTCATGTTCTCAACCAGTATCATCAAACATCACCTGTTAAATCGTCGCTTAGACTTGGGTTTTGGAGAACTTCCTCGCCTTCGGACAGCCCTTGAATTATCTGCACATATAGTTCATTTTCGATTCCTGTTATAACCTTTCTTTTAGATATATTTCCGTCTGTTACTACCATAACCTGTTTACCTTCTTCTCCTTCTATGACACATTCTAGCGGAAGTAAAATTACATCCTTTTCTTCTTCTACAGTTATCTCTACAGCTGCCGAAAAACCTGGCACTATTTTTTCGTCTGGATCAATTATTTTTAATGTGGCTTTTACAACGGTTTCATTGCCTCTGTTTGTTTGTATCACCGAAGCTGAAGGAGCAATTTTTACAACTTCACCATTGTAAGTCTTGTCGCCAAACCCCTCACCGGAGATAATAGCTTTTTGGCCCACCTCTATCAAAGCGGCATCGTATTCATTTACATTGAACTTAATTTGCAAATCAGAAGAGCTGCCTATCTTTAGTATCAAAGTTCCAGGTGAAACCGTCATTCCGGGCTTTACATCTTGCTTTAATACTACGCCGTCAAAATCAGCATAAACCACTGTTTTGTTCAACTTCTTTTCAACATTGGTCAGATTTTGTTGGGCTTCTTCCAGAGCTATCTGTTTTAATTCAATTTCTTTTTCATCGGGGTTTGCCAGCAGCTTAAGTTCCAATTCAGCAATCGACAGCTGATTTTTCTTAACATCCAATTCCCTTTTGATGTTTAACAGTTCTTTTTCTGATATGGCTCCTAAATTAAAAAGCTCATAATTTTTCTCGTAATCATTTAAGACAGCTTCGTAAGCAGCCAGTGCATCCTGATATGTAATCCTTGCTTTTTCCAATTCCTCAAGCCTTGGTCCCTCTAGAAGCTTTGAGAGTTCAAGCTTCTGTTGTTTTACTTTGCTTTGAACTTGTTCCAGCTCAAGCCTCAAGTCATCGTCATTGATTTTTAAAATCACATCGCCCTTTTTGACTTGTTGGCCTTCCTCAGCCACATATTCTACTACACCTTGAATAGTTGAATATACTTCTTGCTCTTGAGCCGCTTCTACTGTCCCGATAGCAAAAATTTTAGATGAAATATCACCTTTAATGGCACTGACAGTCGGTAAAGCCATTGCCATCTTTGATTGAGACTTTATCCTGAAAACAAAAAAAGCCATAACTACCAGCAAAATTGCCATAGAAATTATCAATGCTTTTCGCCTTCTCACTGCGATCCTCCTCTTATGAGCGATACTAATTGTTCGCTATTCTATAGGAAACGGGAATAAAATTCGCTTTATTTTTTTAGCACTTTAATTAATGGTTACCTTTTCCATTATACATTTGCTGCTTTTTATTGTAAATCCAGTTCAAATAAAAGTCATAAAAAAAGAGCGATTGCTTCCGCTCGGTCATAACCATTATTAAGCCTTTGTTTCTTTTTCACAACATATTTTAAATGCAAATATGTTAAGCATTATCGTGACCGATGCAAGAATCACTACAACCCATTTTAATGCTCCAGTAATGTCCATAAGTGCTGCCCAATTTTCTGTTTCCACTCTATGATTTATTTCAAAAAACTGTAAGCATAATGACGCTACACAAGCGCCAAAGCTGGCAATGATAGAATTGCAACATTGTTTTATTCCATATCTCTCGGAACGTTTTATATATAAAATTGGAATAACCCATGCTATCAACCCAAGTAAAAAGCTTCCCAAATTTAATAAACCAGTAGTTAACATATACCTTTCTCCTTGTATAATGTATTTAGGTTATTTATTAGGAAAACCTATAAACCTATTCTTTACATCTTCTATCTGTCAGGAGATAATTGTCTTATTAGATTGAGAGAATTATCGTTGCCTCCTTGAGCTTTTATGCTCGTACTTGAAAGACTGATACCTCTCTCTAA
>NZ_JAFFJA010000022.1 GCF_021991635.1 Tepidanaerobacter sp. GT38 | reverse complement strand
TTTTTTTAGGACTTCGTTCTCCATTTCAAGCCATCTATTCTTTGCTTCCAGAAGCTTGTTCTGGGCTTTTAACCTATCTATCTCTGTAAACTCATCTTCAGATTTGCGTTTGCCTCTTCTATCAATATTTTCTAGAGCGGATTCATTTGCTTAGGAATAATGCATTCGGGGTAGTTGCTTTAGAGGCGGCCTATACCCATGGTGAAGAATGGCTAGACCAATTTTTAGAGTATCTTGAAGGAAATTTAAAGACGTTGACTGAAGGAATTGAAAAGGATATTCCGCATATTAAAATCATTAAGCCCGAAGGCACTTACCTAGTGTGGATGGATTGTCGCGATCTGAATCTTGATCCAAAGCAGCTAAATGATTTTATGATAAACAAAGCAAGACTTGCCCTAGATGACGGTGCTTGGTTCGGTATAGGCGGAAAGGGATTTCAGAGGATCAACCTGGCCTGTCCTAGAGTTTACATTAACGAAGCCCTTGCTCGCCTAAAAAAAGCTGTTGACCGGTTGTGAAATTTTAACATAAAAATTCGCTAGGTTTGCAATAACCCCTTGCTTGAAGCAATAGACTAGCAAGGGGTTTTTGATTAAGGGACTTTTGTGACATTTTTTTCTTAGTAAAAAATTTTTATCACAAAGAGGATTTTTTAACTTTATGTTGAATTATTTTTTTAGGAGTGGTTAGTATGAGGAAAAAAGTTAACAGAGTTTTAGAAAAATACCTTCCTTTAGTGGATTTTATTGCGGGAATTGTGGGGCCAAATTGCGAAGTGGTTTTACATGATTGCAGCAATGTGGACGAATCTATCATAGCAATCAGAAACAATCACATAAGTGGCAGGAAAGTGGGAGGCCCGCTGACCAACTTGGGGTTAAAGCTTTTAAAAGAGGGAAATTATAAAAGCGAGAATTTTCTATTGAACTACCCTAGCAAGTCTCCTGACGGTAAGGATCTGCGTTCTTCTACATATTTCATAAAGGATGATGAAGGTAAATTAATTGGCATGCTGTGCATAAATATTGACCTAACAGGTCCCCTGGCGGCGAAAGATTTTATCGATGCTTATATTAAATGCGACACTGATAAATCAGAGGACCAAAGTGATTCCAATAATCTTTCAAATATATTAGAAAATCTTAGCCATTCTATTGATGAAATAATTCATTCCACCATAAAAGATACCATAAAGGAGCAAAACATACCACCTGAACGACTTTCGACGGAGGAGAAAATCCACGTTGTCTCTCAGTTAAATGAGAAAGGTATATTTTTGCTCAAAGGTGCAGTATCTTCAGTAGCAAAGATATTAAAGGTGTCAGAAAATACCGTTTATCGGTATTTAAATAAATAATAAAAAAATAAATTGGAGGAATCATAAATGAAAACAGTAATTAAAACAAATCAAGCACCGCAAGCAATCGGACCCTATTCTCAGGCCATAATGCTAAACGATTTTTTGTTTGCATCAGGTCAAATAGCCATTGACCCTAGTACAAATGAAATGGTTGAAGGGAATATAGAGGTCCAAACTCATCGGGTAATGAAAAACATTCAAAACATACTTGCAGCTTGTGATATGGATTTTTCAAATGTAGTAAAGACCACAATTTTCTTGACAGATTTAAAAAACTTTGGGTTGGTAAATGATATATATGGTAAGTATTTTACTGAAGAGCCTCCAGCACGTTCCTGTGTTGAAGTTAGCAGTCTCCCGAAAGGAGCCTTAATTGAAATTGAAGTAATAGCCCATAGATAAAAGTCGTTTTTAAATATTAAATTTGGCCAAAGGCTGGAAGGTGAAAATGTCATGGATATAGGCTTAAGGGATATCCAGGAAGCCAGAAATTGCTTGAAAAATGTTGCTTATAAGACTGGACTGGTTTATAATACAACTTTTAGTGAGATGACAGGAAATTACATCTATTTAAAGACAGAAAATCTTCAAAAGACGGGGTCTTTTAAGGTAAGGGGTGCATTTAATAAAATTGCCCACTTATCTGACGAGGAAAAGAGGAATGGAGTTATAGCTTCATCGGCCGGAAACCACGCTCAAGGCGTGGCTATGGCCGCCACTTCATATAAAATAAAATCAACTATAGTGATGCCTAAACATGCGCCTCTCTCAAAAATTTCCGCTACTAAAAGCTATGGCGCGGAAGTTGTACTTCACGGTGAAATATATGATGAGGCATATGAGAAGGCTAAGGAAATCCAGCGAGAAACCGGCGCTACATTTGTGCATCCATTTAACGACCCTTACGTGATAGCAGGTCAAGGCACTATAGGGCTTGAAATCATGGAAGATTTACCTGATGTAGATATGATTGTTGTCCCAATTGGTGGAGGTGGACTAATATCCGGTATTGCAATTGCTGTAAAAAGCATAAATCCTAATGTGAAGATTATTGGCGTTCAGACAGAAAATGTACCCTCTATTGTTAAATCCATTTCCGAAAATCATGTATCTACTGTTGACGGCAAGCCTACTATAGCAGACGGGATAGCAGTTAAAACCCCGGGTGAGATTACTTTTAATATAATAAAGGAATACGTAGATGATGTGGTTACTGTTGGGGAAGATGAAATAGCAAATTCAATCCTGCTTTTACTGGAGCGTGCTAAAGTTATTTCTGAAGGAGCAGGAGCAGCTTCGCTAGCTGCTGTTCTAAACCGATTGGATAATATCAAGAATAAAAAGATAGTTGCCCTTATAAGCGGTGGCAATATTGATGTAAATATGTTGTCAAGGATAATTGATAAAGGGCTTGTAAAAAGTGGCAGAAAGATAATAGTCCGTACTATCATTGAGGACAGGCCTGGAACCCTTGGTAAGTTGCTTAATTTGGTTGCTGGAACAGGGGCAAATGTTTTATCCGTTTTGCATAATCGCTCTACCGCCGACCTTCCCATAGGGTATGCAAATGTGGAGTTAGAACTTGAAACAGTTAATGAAGAACATGTGGAAAAAATAAAACAGCTTTTAAGTTTCGAAAACTATAATTACAAATTGCTGTAAATGCAGGTATAAGCATTGAGTTCCTAAAAATTACAATATTAAGGAGTTGATCCTGTTGAAGATTAACAACTTAGGATTATTGCCAAGACTAGTGATTGCCATCGTTTTGGGAATTCTCATAGGTCAATTTACACCAGCACCTGTGGTAAGATTACTTGCTACTTTTAATTCTATTTTTGGAGCTTTTCTGGGATTTGTTATACCGCTTATAATAGTAGGATTTGTGGCACCAGGTATTGCTGAACTTGGTGCCGGTGCCGGTAAACTTTTAGGTATTACGACAGCAATAGCCTATATATCCACTTTAATAAGCGGATTTTTTGCCTTCGGTGTCTCTACTAGCATTCTTCCTAAACTGATCCACGTAAACGCCCAATTTGCTGCAACAAATCCTGAGGAAGCCCTATTGGCGCCATTTTTTCAAATCGAGATGCCGCCGCTTTTTGGCGTAATGTCAGCTCTAATCATAGCTTTTATATTGGGTATAGGAATGGCTGCACTGAAAGAAAAAACAATATATAATTTCATGAACGAGTTTCAAAAAATCGTGCAGATGGTTATTGTTAAGGTTATAATTCCCCTTTTACCGTTTCATATAGCAGGTATTTTTGCCAATATGACATATGCAGGTGAAGTTGCTAGAATTTTATCGGTATTTGGAAAGGTATTTGTTATTGTAATAGCCATGCACCTTATTATCATACTATTTCAGTTTACAATAGCTTGCTTATATAGTGGAAAGAGTGTAATTTCCGCGTTAAAAAATCAGATTCCTGGCTATTTAACAGCTATTGGAACACAGTCTTCTGCCGCTACAATTCCTGTTAATTTACAGTGTGCAGAAAGAAATGGCGTTTCTAAAGGAATTCGTGAGTTCGTAGTTCCCCTTTGCGCAACTGTTCATTTATCTGGAAGTACCATTACACTGACAACATGCGCTATTGCTGTTATGATGCTAAACGGTATGCCTGTTACTTTATCTCAAATGGCCGGCTTCATTTTTATGTTAGGTGTTACAATGGTAGCTGCACCTGGTGTACCTGGCGGTGCAGTAATGGCAGCCCTTGGTATCTTACAAAGCATGTTAGGATTTAACGATGCTCAGCAGGCACTGATGATAGCCCTCTATTTAGCTCAGGATAGTTTCGGAACGGCATGCAATGTTTCCGGTGATAATGCCATAGCCATTATTGTAGATAAAATATCAGGCTCAGATAGGAACTTACAAAAAGCATAAGTCTTGTTCATTAAGTTGATTAATCAACAAAAAGCTGCGGCAAAATTACCGCAGCTTTTTAGTTTACGTGTAACTTATTATCTTAATTAATAATGTAGTTATATATAATTAGTATAGAATTGCCACAATTACGGTGAAAGATTTTAGACTTTTCACAACAGTTTTGACACCGTATAATCTTAATTAAAGGAGGTTTTACAACTTAATGGACGAGCGCTGTGCACAGCTCCTAAGTCAAATCATGTCAGCAGGTTATCCTGTAAAAATATCAGAATTAGCTAGGGCTTTTAACGTATCTTCAAGGACAATCCGATACGATTTAGATAAAATTGACGACTTCCTTAAGGACAATGGATTGCCACAATTGACGCGTAAGCCAGGTTCAGGAATATGGTATTCGCCTACATATTATCAGAAGCTAAAGATTTTAAAATTAATTGAATCCATCAGCAGTTATAATTATGTTCTAACTCCAGAAGAGAGAAAGAAGATGATTTTGACTGAACTATTTCAGGCAAAAGATTTTACAACTATTGATGACATGGCGAGGTTGCTTTCTGTAAGTCGAGGTACTGTAATAAATGACTTAAAAGAAGTTAGAAAATGGCTTACTACATATCATTTAAAACTCGACTCATTACCTCGCTTTGGCATAAAAATAACAGGTTCGGAAAAGGATATGCGCCGGGCTGTTGTATCTCTGCTATCTGAAAATATTGAAGTTGAAAAGGCGCTAAATTTAATAAAAGCTCCCCTAAACCGCAGGTTGAATGTAGTTACGGAAAGACAGCTTAAAAAGCTTTTTCAGGATTTGGAAATATCCCCCATAGAGGAAGCTATTCGGTTAGCAGAAAAACAGTTAAAAACCACTTTTACCGATAGTGCATACTCAGGGTTAATAATTCACCTTGCCCTTGCCATAAAACGCATTCAGCTAGGCAAAAACATAGTTATGCCGCAAGAGGAGCTATCGAAACTTAAGCCCACAAAAGAATTTGCTGTGGCATCCAGTATGGCGGCTCAACTAGAGGAAAAATACAATATAAAAATTCCAACTGCCGAGATTGGCTATATCACCATACATTTATTAGGAGGTAAGGTAACAGAATCAGATATATTTTCCAATCAGAACTGGATAAGGCTACAAATTTTAACTGACGAAATTATAAAAAACATTGGAAGAAAACTTAATGTAAATTTCCTGGCAGATGGAGAACTGTACAGTGGGCTGCTAAAACATTTGGAACCCACCGTGTATCGCTTAAAGCATGGCCTTCCATTAAAAAATCCAATTTTGAAGGAGATAAAAAACAACTATAGCAGCATATTTGAAGTTGTAAAAAGTTCAATAAGGTCTTTAGAGGATTATGTGGGTTCAAAGATACCAGATGAAGAAATAGGATTCATTACCATTCACATTGGTGCAGCTTTAGAGAGGAATAAAGTGGCAAAAAGCCATATATACAAAGCCGTAGTAGTTTGCGGTACAGGTGTTGGGACTGCAAAACTTTTATCTTCGAGAGTAACAAGTAAATTCCCAAATATTAATATCTTGGCAACGTTATCTAGTCGACAAGTAAAAGATTTTGTCAAGGACAAAGAAGTAGATATTATTATCTCAACAGTCCCAGTAGATTGTAAAAACATACCACAAATAATTGTAAATCCATTACTGCTTGAAGAAGATGTGGCTAAACTATATAAATATTTAAGCGCAAATACGCCGAAAAATTCTGGTATTAGCTATGCATTGATAAATGACCTCCTTAAAGTAATTCAGAAAAATTGCGTTATCAATAATCGGGACCAATTAATAAAAGAAATTTCAGAGTTACTAAATCATGCAAATTATGCGGAATCGAAGGGAGTTGCGCAACCGGTGTTAAAAGATTTGTTGACTGAAAAAACTATAAAGCTAAATGTTAAGGCAAGTAACTGGGAAGAAGCTATAAGAATTGGAGGTGAGTTGCTGGTAAAGAACGATTTTGTGGAGCCTCGGTATGTGGAGGCTATGATAAAGAACGTCAAGGAAATGGGACCATATATCGTAATAGCTCCGGGAATAGCAATGCCCCATGCCAGGCCCGAAGATGGTGTAAAACAGGTATGTATGAGTTTGATAACACTTGAAGAACCTGTTGTCTTTGATAATAAGGAATCAGTAAAACTTGTTTTGGCATTTGGGGCAACAGACCATCATACCCATCTGCAAGCACTTTCAGATTTAATGAAACTTTTTTCTAACAGCTCTTATTTAGAATCTATTTTACAAGCTTCAGAGACAAAAGTGGTAACAGATGTGATTCAACTTTCTACTAGCGAAAACAATAGCATGTAAAAGTAAGGAGTGAATTCAATGAAAATATTAACAGTCTGTGGTCTAGGTCAAGGAAGTAGTTTAATTTTACGCATGAATGTAGAAAGTGTTTTAAAAGAAATGGGTATCAAAGCTGATGTTGACAATTCTGATGTAAGCACCGCCTTATTTTCAAAACCAGATGTTATTATAACCAATAAAGAACTAGCTGAAAACCTAAAAGACTCCACAGTTCCAGTAGTTATCGTAAAGAACTATTTTGACAAAAACGAAATAAGAGAAGCGTTACAAGAATTTTTAAAATAATAAAAGGGGGTTTTGTCAGTGAACCTTGTTTTTTGGATTGCTACGAATATTTTAGGTCAACCGGCTATCCTGATAGGCCTTATAGTATTGCTGGGGTTGGTTCTTCAGAAAAAAACTTTAAGTCAAATTATGACAGGGACTTTTAAAGCTGTAATCGGATTTATGATAATTAACGGTGGTGCCGGAATCATAGTAAATGCCTTAAATGTTTTCCAACCCTTGTGGAAAGAGGTTTTCGGTCTTGAGGCCCAGGAGCTTGGACAGTTTTTGGGACAACAGGTGTTCGGACAACAATTTGGCTCTGCTGTTACCCTTGCCATGGTAATTGGCTTTTTGGTCAATGTCTTATTGGCTAAATTTACCAAATGGAATTATATTTATCTGACAGGTCATATGATGTTTTGGACTGCTATGATTTTTGCAGGAATAATAATAAACACTGTGGGGACCGAAATAGCAACTTGGAAGTTGATAGTATTTTTATCACTGTTCCTCGGTTTATATTGGACTCTACAGCCAGCTCTTACACAGCCCATAATGCGCAGAATAACCGGTGGGGACCAAATTGCACTTGGCCATACGAGCGCATCAGTAGCATTGCTTGGAGCATTTTTTGGAAAGGTATTCGGAAATAGGGAGCAGGATTCAGAATCTATGCAGTTGCCTAAGGGCTTGGAGTTTTTACGAGATTCAAATGTTATCATAGCGCTTATTATGTCTGCTTTGTATCTAATAGGTGCATTGATACTCTTGGCAAAACCGGAAACGCCGGCGATTGCAGAATTAAAAGCTCTTGCCGGAGATCAAAACTTTGCCATATTCTCACTGATTCAAGCATTCCAATTTGCCAGTGGTATCGCCATAGTCTTGTTCGGCGTTAGAATGCTTGTTGGAGAAATTGTACCGGCATTTAAAGGTTTGGCGGATACAATTGTACCCAACGCAAAACCTGCCCTTGACTGTCCCATAGTATATCCCTATGCTCCTACAGCGTCAATATTAGGTTTCGTGGGCTCCTTCGTAGGTGCGCTTATATGGCTGGTAGTTTTGGGTAAAACCGTAGGATACGTATTTGTGCCTACCATGATAGTGCTGTTCTTCCATTCAGCCACTGCAGGAGTTTTCGGCAATGCTACAGGAGGAGTAAGAGGTGCTTTGATTGCGGGATTCGTCACGGCCACGGTTGTGGCTTGGGGCCAGTATATGATGGTCACGTTCTTGATTAATTCTACCATTCCGGATACGGCCATGTGGGCTGCGGACAGTGATATGTTTATATTAGGGCCGCTGGTGGCTTTGATTAGCAGATTTATATTTTAATAAATATGCATTACACAGTCAGGTGGTGCCAAAATTTTCGGCACTACCTGATACTTTTAAAAGGGAAAGGAGTAAATTAAGTTGACCTTTGTTAGAACAGTAAATGGAGATATAAAACCTGAAGAACTGGGCTTTACATACTCCCACGAACATATTGTATGTATTCCACCCTATTGGCAGGAGAAAAATGAAGATGACTTACTCCTTGATGATGAGAATAAATCACTGAAAGATGTTATGGACTTTAAAAATGCCGGCGGAAATTCTATTGTAGATGCAACTGCTGTAGACTATGGCAGAGATGTGGAAGCGGTAAAGAGGATTTCTGAAAAGACCGGAGTTAAAATAATAGCTACTGCAGGGTTTAATAAAGGCTTTCTGTGGAATGCAAAACTAAAGGGCAATCTCAAACAGATAGTGGGCAATTATGAAACTTACGGTGAATGGATAGAGAAGGCAACGGTAAACGAGCTTGCCCAATATGTAATTAGTGAAATTGAAGAAGGCCTTGAAGGCACAAACATTCGAGGCGGGCAGTTAAAATTCGGTACGGGTTACAACTCCATTTCTCCCCTTGAAGTCAAAACCATTAAAGCCGTGGCAATTGCCCATAAAGAAACTAAAGCACCCATTCACAGTCACACGGAAGCGGGCACCATGGCTTTAGAACAGATAGAAATATTAAAAAAAGAAGGCGTAAAGTTAGAATGCGTATCTTTTGGGCATATGGACCGGAACCTTGATCCCTATTATCACGTGCAGATTGCCAAAACGGGGGCATTTTTGTGTTTCGACGGCATTGGGAAGATAAAATACGCCACCGAAAGTGCTAGGATAAATGAAATAATCTATCTGGTAAAGCAGGGTTTTAAAGACCAGATCCTAATAAGCGGTGATACTGCAAGAAAGAGTTACTATAAACACTATAATTACGGTTTGGGCCTTGAATACATCATTAAAAAATGGGTGCCAAGGTTTATTGAGGAAGCCGACAGGGCAGGGCTCGACGGGGAAAGTTTAATCAAAGATTTTTTCATAAACAATCCCATGCGCTGCTTTGCGTTTTGCGATTAGCTAGAGGTGATATATATGGAAATGCAAAAGCTGACATATCTTGAGGCTCAGGAACATATCAGGAAAACACCGATAGCCATATTGCCAATTGGTGCCGTGGAGACCCATGGGCCCCATCTGCCTGTAGGCACCGATAATTACTTAGCCGAGCGATTGGCAAGTAAAGTAGCGGAAAGGTTAGATGCTTTGGTTCTGCCCACTTTTGCCTACGGCCAGGTATGGAGCCTGAGAAATGTGCCGCCAAGTATAAACGTGAGCAATCCCCACCTAATAGGAGTTCTCACTGATATAGGGAAGAGTTTATATAAAGCCGGCATACGGTGTTTTGTAATTATAAATTCTCATGTAGGAAATATGGTGGCAATTCAGGAAGCCGCTCGAAAATTGTATGATGAACATCGGGATATGAAGGTGTTCTACTTTATGTATCCGGGAACGGCTGAGGTTATAGAGGAGCTTCGAGAATCTAGGCCCATGCCCGGCGGATACTTTCATGCCTGTGAAATAGAGACTTCATACATGTTATATCTTGCGCCGGAATATGTTCAAATGGAAAAAGCTATAGATGACTACCCCAAGTTGCCTGAAGATTTTCAGTATACCCCTACTCCCTGGGACCAGATTACCGACACAGTTGTCCTTGGGAGTGCTACCTTTGCAACTAGAGAAAAGGGCCAAAAAATAATCGACACTGCTATTGAAACTATAGTCAGTATACTTAAAAACACACTTAAAAATGTAAGGGGGTAACGAAATGATTGACAATTACCATAAAGCAATACAGGATTTGCTCATAAATATAAAGGAAAAGGAAAAAGAGAAGATAAATTTGGTAGCCGAAAAAGTTGCAAATTCCATTGAAAAAGGCGGTGTGGTGCACTTTTTCGGCGCTGGACATTCACATATTTTATGTGAGGACGTATTTTATAGGGCAGGCGGTCTCGTGCCTATAAACCCCATTTTTGATACGAATTTGATGCTTCACAACGGAGCATTAAGGTCTTCAAAGCTGGAAAGAATGACCGGCTATGCTGAAACTTTTATGAATTCTTTAGATATCAGAGCTGGCGAAATAGTTTTTGTCATATCCACCTCAGGCAGAAACGGCGTTCCTATTGATGTAGCAATACTTGCTAAAGAAAAGGGAGCAGAAGTTGTAGGCATTACTTCTCTGGAATATTCTATGAGCCAACCTTCAAGACACCCATCGGGAAAAAGGCTATTTGAAGTTTGCGACATTTGCATAGACAACCATTGCCCAAAAGGGGATGCCCTGCTTTCGCTAGAAGAATTTGCGGTGCCCTTTGCTCCGGGATCAACCATAGCCGGTGCTTATATAATACAGGCCATATTGTCGACAGCCATAAAGATAATGGTGGATAAAGGTTTCACACCTCCGGTGTTTTTAAGTGGCAACCTGGAGGGCAGTGATGAACACAACAATAAACTCATAGAAAAGTATAAGAATAGGATTATATATTTTAGATGAATGTTTATGGCTGTATACAAACTATTTGCATGAAAAATTTTTGTTGGCAGGCACAAGTTATTCAAGGGCTGCTTTTATTATCTTTATATTTTTTTTATGTTCCTATATTACGGGCTGAAAAGGGGTGTTGTTGGTGTTTGAAGTTATAGCTACAAGTGTAGATGATGCAATAGCTATAGAAAAATACGGCGGCATGAGAATTGAGCTTTCATCAGCTTTATCTGAGATGGGGATAACGCCTAGCTATGCTCTGATAAAAAATGTGGTTGAAAAAGTAAGCCTTCCTATCCATGTGCTTATACGGCCTCATTCCAAGTCCTTTGTTTACAGTGAGCATGATATGCAGGTAATGAAAGAGGATATTGAGATAGCAAAAAAATTGGGAGCTGATGGACTTGTAATAGGGGTTTTAGATGAGTACAATAAAATAGATGAGGAAAAACTTAAAAAGTTGTTGTCTTATGCTGATGACATGGATGTGACGTTTCACAGGGCCATAGATATTACTGAAGATCCAGTAGAAAGTGTGATAACATTATTAAAATACCCCCAAATAAAGCGAATAGTCACGGCTGGTGGAAAGGGCAAAGTTATCGACAATTTAAGTGTCATTAAAAAAATGGTAGAGGCAGCAGAAGATAAGATAGTAATTATGCTGGGCGGTGGCTTAAACAAGGACAATTTGCGATTGGCCATGGAAAGGACCGGAGCCCGGGAGGTACATTTTGGCACAGGGGTCCGGAAAAATTATCACTATACTGGGGTTATAAGCGAGGAATTAATGAAAGCCTGTCTGCTGGCATATAATGATTTTTGCTAATTTAGGTTAAACTCATAAAGTGCTTGAACAATAGCACGATAATGTTTTATTTAAGCTAAAATTCTTTTATGATATAATGCCTCCAAAGTATTCCTAGGAGGTATTTTTGTAACTAAAATCAAAGGAGAATTTTATATGAGATTACTTGTTAAAAATGCCCATGTTATTACACCGTATGAGATTTTACGCAACTATGATTTGGCCGTTGAGAAAAACAAGATTTCCCGTATACTGCCATCTGGTGTATTAGATGAAAGGGACTTTGATGAAATAATTGATGCTGAAGGAAACCATGTTTCACCAGGTTTTATTGATATTCACACTCATGCCAATTCTGGTTTTGATACTATGGATGGGACATTTGAAGCTATTGATGCAATGGCAAGGTTTCATATAAAAAATGGTGTAACCGGATTTTTGACAACCACAATGACTGATTCTACTGAAAACCTGGAAAAAGCTATAAAAAATGTTGCCTCGTACATATCGTTGCAAAGGGGGAAACCTCAAACTTTAGATACTTCTGGCAGCTCTCCCGCAGAAGTTCTGGGCTTGTATCTTGAAGGACCGTATTTTGCCGAGACTAAAAAAGGTGCCCAGTCGCCCAAGTATCTTAAGAATCCTGATATACAAGAACTTACAAAGTTTATTAAACTATCGGAGGGCTCAGTAAAAGTCGTGGCTTTAGCTCCGGAGCTTCCAGGTGCCATGAAGGCTATAAGATTTCTTCGCAGTCAGGGCATAATTGTTTCTGCAGGGCATACAGATGCTGCTTTTGATACGGCAAGGCAAGCCTTTGACTTTGGAGTTACGCAAGTTACTCATGTTTTCAATGGGATGAGAGGCTTTACCCATAGAGAACCCGGTATTTCCGGGGCAGCATTAATTGACGAGAGGGTATACTGTGAAATGATTTGTGACAGTATACATCTACACCCGGGTGCTATGAAACTAGTTGTTAAAGCAAAAGGAAAGGATAAAATCATACTGATATCCGATTCAATGATGGCGGCAGGCCTTTCTGACGGAGAATACACTTTAGGCGGTCAAAAGGTTATTGTAAAGGGAAAAGAAGCGAGACTTTTAGATGGAACGCTGGCAGGTTCAACCTTAACGTTAAATAGAGCCATTTACAATATGGTGCACATGGTGGGAGTTTCGCTAGCTGATGCGGTGCGCATGGCCACATTAAATCCGGCTCGAGCTATCGGAATAGATAAGCAAAAAGGCAGTATTGAAATAGGTAAAGATGCAGATCTCGTTATATTTGATGAAGACCTTAACATTTTAAAAGTGATAAAATCGCTTTAAACCATTTGATTCCAATATGTTAAATATTGTAATTTATATTTATAAAAATATACGACATGTGATATAATTGATAATGAATTTTATGTATTTTAGTAAATATCTCTTTAAATACTAGAAATACTAGGCAATTTATTTAGGAGGAATAATATGGACCTGCAATTAATAGAAAATGAAGTATCAAAAGCAACTGAAGAATTGTTAAGTATTGCGCCGGTGAAAGCAGGTCAGATTCTGGTTGTGGGCTGTAGCACCAGCGAGATTATGGGAGGCAGAATTGGCAAGTCTTCCAGTATGGAAGTTGCTGAGGCTGTAGTGAGGGGAATATATAAAGTTATACCAAAATACAAAGTGAACCTTGCAGCTCAATGTTGTGAACACTTAAACCGCGCTTTGGTTGTTGAAGAAGAAGTTGCAGAAAAATACAACCTGGAAATAGTGTCAGTTGTCCCGGTTATGCATGCAGGAGGTGCCTTTGCTACTGCGGTTAGAGAAAATATGAAAAATCCGGTAGTAGTTGAATTTATAAAAGGCCACTTTGGCCTCGATATCGGCGATACTTTGATAGGCATGCATATAAAACATGTGGCGGTTCCAGTGAGGCTAAGTATTGATAAAATTGGTCAAGCTCATTTGACGGCGGCTAGATACCGTCCAAAATTAATTGGCGGTGCCCGGGCAGTTGCAGCTGAGTGTTTTGAAAAGGTGCGGTCTTAACCGCACCTTATTGCATTTTATTAAATGGCTATACTTTTTAGCACTTCTCCATTGTCAATATTTACAAGTTTTATATTAGAATCTTCGAGAATAGCTATAGAAGGTATGCCGTCTTTTGGAAGGGCACAAGAGCCTGGGTTCAAAAGCACCAGGCCATTCTTTTTCTCAAGCCTTTTCACATGGGTATGGCCTGTTATAAGCAGTTTAATGTTCCATTTTTCGGCGAGGGTAATCAATTCTTCTTCAGAAGCAATATGGCCGTGGGTTATCAGTATTTGAACTTTATCAAGTAATATAAACGCATATGGTGACTGTATGGGAACGGAAAGCACCACCTGGTCTATTGGAGCGTCGCAGTTTCCGGCAGCTGCAATGAAAGGAACTTTTACATTGTTTATGGCATCAGCAAGACCTTTGGGATTATATCCTTCAGGCAATGGATTTCTGGGGCCGTGATACAATATATCCCCGGCGTGAATAATTAGGTCGCAGGAACCTGCGACTTCCATGGCCCTGTTGAAAGCTTCCAAACTTCCATGGGTGTCGCTTAAAATCGCAATTCTCATAGCAGTACCTCCCATTAAGAGATTCCTTTTGTGCATACAACCTCTACGTTTCTTTTAGAGAGCTCCTCTATAAAACGGTCGGGGTCTACGGCTGCTTCCGGAGCAAAAACTCCTTTTCGGGTAATTTCTCCTTTTCCCATCATTAAAGCTCCAATTGCCAAAGGTACACCAGTAAGGTTGTCCATATGATCAGCTGCTTGATAAACCAGGTGCTGTTTTTTGCCATTTAATGTTCCCTTTATATCGACTCGAATACCTGACATGGGAACAGCAGGTTTTTGAATCTTTTCAAGTATGGGAAGTAAAGTTTTTAACACTTTCCCTAAGGCCTGTTTTCTGCCAGTAGTGCTGGTCAGGCCTAATTTGGCAACAATTATGGCCAATGTATTGAGATAACTTTCCTTAAGACCGCCTTTTAATGTAACTGTTTTAACTCTTGGTATGTACAGCGGCAGAGTAACCGGTTCGGGATGGCCTAGATGATACATATCCACATAACCTAAAGGCTCTATAAACTCCACTCTTTCTTTTTCGCTGCCTGCGGGGATTTCTACTTTCTTGCCGTTTATAAAGCTGGTAATCTTGCCGGTAAAAATATGAATCGTATGAAGGGTTACGGCAAGGCCTGTAGCATCATTAGCGCTGCCTGCCCAATAGATATTGATTTCTTCAACTTCATCTAATTGATCTGCACCTTTTCGAGCAAGAATGTTGCTAATGCCTGGGGTCCAGCCCAAGCCCGTTAATATACTCAAGCCCAGTTTTTTTGCCTCCTCATCCAGGGGCAAAATACTCTCTGTTGCATCATAGTCATCGCAAATGCTTACATAATTGACTTTAGCCGTCATTGCGGCTTTTACTGCCACCTTTTCATATTTATAAAAAGGTCCCATTGCGCTTGCTACTACATCCATGCCATGCATAACTTTAACCAAAGTATCCGGCTTATTTGCATCTATGTAAACTGCTTTGACCTTTTTGCCAAGTTCTGATGCTAGTTTTTCAGCAGCTTTTATGTTAATGTCGGCGATTATAAGCTCTGTAACTTCTTCTTTTGTTGCAAGATCTCTTACAGCGCGACTGCCCATATCACCGGCGCCGCCTAACACTACGACCCTCATAATTTATCTCCTTTCTAAAAAAACCATATATGTATTTATTATACAACAAATTTGTAAAAGCATGTGATTTTTTATAAGCTTTAAATAAAAGAGATGTTTAGCAAAGTTCAATTGCAATTACAACCGAGTGGGCTGCGTCTAAAATTAAAAACAGGGGTCGGGCACAAGGAGCCGCAAAGCTTTAAAATGTGCGCTTCTGAAAAGACGCACATTATTTTGCGTTATTTTTAGCTTTTTGATATAGTATTGTTAGTATAATTATCAGATTTTACAGAAGAAAACCAATAATGCAGAGTGACAACCAGTCACTCATTTTATTATATAATTTATGTAGGGTACATAATAAAATCAAATAAGGTAGTGATTGTATGCAAAAAATAGATGAAAAAAGACTTATAAGTAAAGCTTTAGCTGCTATGGAAAATGCTTATGCACCTTATTCAAACTTTCCAGTTGGGGCTTGTGCATTAACTTCTGATGGAGAAGAAATAATGGGCTGCAATATAGAAAACGCTTCATACGGCCTTTCAATGTGTGCTGAGCGTGTTGCTTTGTTTAAAGCTCATTCGGAAGGGAAAAAGGATATTGTGGCATTAGCTGTAGCAGCAAAGGTAGATGAACCGGTATCTCCATGTGGGGCTTGTCGGCAGGTAATTTTGGAACTTGCACCTAAAGCAACTGTGTATCTTTCAAATAAGGATGGCTCCAAAGTAAAGAAAATGACTCCTGAAGAATTATTGCCCTATGGTTTTACTCTGTAGTTGAGGAAAAGGTAACGACACCTTACCCAAAGGCAAACCTTTTAACGAGAACGTCATCTTGTAACAAAGTTCATCAATTATAGGAAAGACAACGACACCTCACCCTGAAATCAATGCCTGTTGTTCTAAAGCTTGGCGCTGCGCTTCGCGGGGTTTCGCAGGCAATTCGGCATCCTGCCGAGTGCCTGCCAGCGTGCATCCTGCACGCTGCCCCCGCTTCACTTGCTCCAAACTTAAGAACAACAACGTCATTGCTAAAAGGGTTCGTTTGTCGTTATCTTTTCGATAATTTAAGAGAACCTTCTGACAAATAAGGTTCTTGGTAAAATTCTTTTGGAAAATGTACAGACATCTTAACCAAAGTAGCAAGGAATGTGCTATTGGCTATTTTATAAAAAGGCAGGTGTAGGTATGTTTTTTGTTCCTGAGATAATTGAGAAAAAGAAGCGTGGATTAAAGCTTTCCAAGGAAGAAATTGATTTTATAGTAAATGGCTATGTAGAGGGAAGCATTCCTGACTATCAAATTTCTGCATTGCTTATGGCTATTTATTTTAGAGGAATGGATGAAGAAGAGACTACCAATTTAACTTTAGCCATGGCCTATTCTGGAGAAATGGTTGATTTATCGCCCATAAGAGGAGTAAAAGTTGATAAGCACTCCACCGGAGGCATCGCGGACACAACTACATTGGTGCTTTTACCACTGGTTTCTTCTGTGGGCGTAAAGGTGGCTAAGATGTCCGGGCGTGGTTTGGGTCATACTGGTGGAACCGTTGACAAGCTGGAATCTATTCCCGGATTTAAATGCGAGCTGGATGGCAAAGACTTCATTGATACGGTAAATACCGTTGGCGCCGCTATAGCAGGTCAGTCCAAAAATTTGGTGCCTGCAGATAAGATGTTATATGCTTTAAGAGATGTGACGGCTACGGTAGATTCAATTCCGTTAATTGCCAGTTCCATAATGAGCAAAAAAATTGCCGGTGGTGCCGATAAAATTATCTTGGACGTTAAATTTGGCAGCGGTGCATTTATGAAAAATTATGAGAATGCGCTGGAATTGGGAAGTTTAATGGTAAAGATCGGTGAACTCGCAGGTCGTGAGACAGTAGCCTACATAACTGATATGGACCAGCCTTTAGGCCTCGCCATCGGTAATAGTATAGAAGTCATAGAAGCAGCAGAGACTTTAAAAGGCAGGGGCCATGAAGATCTGCTTTCCCTATGTTTGGAATTTGGTTCAGAGATGATGGTATTAGCGGAGATTGAAAAGGATAAGAGCAAGGCCCTAGAACGGCTAAAGGCGAGTATAGATTCAGGAAAAGCCCTGGATAAATTCAAGGAGATAATTTCAAGCCAGGGAGGTGAACCAAGAGTTTTAGACGATTATTCACTTTTGCCGAAGGCTAACTTTGAGCTGGAAGTAAGAGCGCAAGCAGATGGCTTCATAAAACAAATCGATGCTATACGATTAGGCCTTGTAAGCATGAAGCTAGGCGCCGGCAGACAGAAAAAAGATGATATTATAGACCCCGCCGTAGGAATATGGATATACAAAAAAGTTAGCGACAAAGTAACGAAAGGCGAATGCATCGCCAAAATCCTGGCAAATGATAAAGAAAAACTCACCTGGGCTGCCGATGAAACAAGGGCTGCTTTTGAGTTTTCAAGCAAGCCCATAGCAAGAAGAAAGGTAATATGGGCAAAAATAACAAAGAGCGGAGTAACCGAGTTATAAAGTATTCCTTTAACATTTGTGTTGATGACGACACCTCACCCTAAAAGCAATCCCTGTTGTTCTGGACTTAGGCCTGCACTGCGCAGTGGTTCGCAGGCAATTTGGCATCCTGCCAAGTGCCTGCCAGCATGCTTCCTGCATGCTGCCACTGCTTCGTTTGGCCCAAGCCCTAGAACAACGACGGTTTTGCTTTAAAGGGTTCGTTTGCCGTCATCAACACAAAGCTAAAAGACTTTGAGAAAGAGGAAGATGAATATCATGATTGAAAGGGTAATTTTGATTGTGTTAGATAGCGTTGGTGTGGGAGAATTGCCGGATGCGGCAAAATATGGTGATGAAGGCAGCAACACTGTTGCCAATGTGGCAAAGGCTGTTGGCGGTCTTTTGCTGCCTAATATGCAAAAAATTGGCCTTGGAAATATCATTGACATAGAAGGGGTTCCCCCGGTAGATTGCACCATAGGTGCCTACGGGAAAGCTGCGGAAAAATCAGCAGGGAAAGACACTACTACAGGTCATTGGGAGCTGGCGGGCGTTATATCCAGCAGGCCATTTCCTCTATACCCGGACGGTTTTCCGCCGGAAATCATAAATGAGTTTGAAAAGAGGATAGGTCGCAAAGTCCTTGGCAACAAGGTGGCATCAGGCACTGAAATAATAAAAGAGTTAGGCGATGAGCACGTGAAAACCGGCTATCCCATTGTATACACTTCGGCTGATTCTGTATTCCAGATAGCTGCCCATGAAGAGGTTATTCCTGTCGAGGAGCTTTACGAAATCTGTAGAATTGCCCGGGAAATACTACAAGGAGAGCATGGAGTAGCTCGCGTCATAGCTCGCCCCTTTATAGGAAAGTCAGGCGAGTATGTAAGGACGTATAATAGAGCAGACTTTTCATTAAAGCCACCCCATGATACATTGCTTGACAACGTAGTAAAGGCCGGCATGGAAGTCTTTGGCGTTGGCAAGATATGGGATATTTTTGCAGGCCAAGGTATAACCAAATCTTTCCACACTGAAGGCAACATGGACGGCGTAGACAAAACCCTCCAGGCTATGGATATGCTAAAGCGAGGTCTGGTCTTTGCTAATCTGGTAGATTACGATATGCTTTACGGACACAGAAACGATTCGGCAGGGTATGCCAGGGCCTTAGAAGATTTTGATAGGCGCTTACCTGAGATAATTGCAAAACTCAAAGAAAATGATGTATTGATAATTACCGCTGACCACGGCTGTGATCCTACCACTGCAAGCACTGACCATTCCAGAGAATATGTGCCAGTATTGATTTATGGTGATATGATAAAAGCAAATGTCAACTTAGGCATATTATCAAGTTTCTCTGACATAGGTCAAACAGTGGCAGATTTTCTTGGCTGTAGCAGCTTAATAAACGGCACAAGCTTTAAGCGCCTTGTTTTAAAGGAAAATTAACAACCTGTATAGTTTTTATTGTGGGTATCCAAACAGCAATATGCATAAAGGGAGTGTCTTTATGTCTAATTTGAATGAAGTAGTTCGAGCAGTTGAATATATAAAACA
Organism: Tepidanaerobacter sp. GT38; assembly: GCF_021991635.1. Lineage (GTDB taxonomy): Bacteria > Bacillota > Thermosediminibacteria > Thermosediminibacterales > Tepidanaerobacteraceae > DTU063. The sequence continues at coordinate 5,841 of NZ_JAFFJA010000022.1, read as the reverse complement.
AAGAATAGATTTCGTGCCAGAAGTTGGAATAATATTGGGCAGCGGTTTGGGAAATTTCGTTGACGAAATTGAAAACAAGTCTGTTTTACCCTACGCCGATATTCCAGGTTTTCCAGTTTCTACAGTGAAAGGTCATGCTGGAAATCTGATATTTGGAAAAGTGCATAGGAAAAATGTAGTGGCAATGCAGGGGCGCTTTCACCTTTACGAAGGTTATCCCATATCAAAGGTCGTTTTAGGGGTAAGAGTGATGGGACTTTTAGGAATCAAAACCCTTTTTGTAACAAATGCTGCTGGTGGCGTAAACGAGGCTTTTGCCCCCGGTGACCTTATGGTAATAAGAGATCACATCAATCTTTCTGGCGAGAACCCTGCTATAGGTGAAGAAATTCCCCAATTTGGCCCCAGATTTTTTGATATGACCTATGCTTATGACACGGAACTTATCCAAAAAGCCAAAAAAGTATATGAGCAAAATGGTATTCCTTACAGAGAAGGAGTGTACGCCTTCTTGAAAGGTCCCAGCTATGAAACCCCTGCTGAAATAAAAATGCTTTCAATTATGGGCGCTGATGCTGTAGGCATGTCAACTGTTCCCGAAGTTATTGCAGCAAGACAAATGAATATACGGGTTTTTGGGGTATCCTGTATAACTAATATGGCTGCGGGAATTTCAAAAACCAAGCTTTCACATCAAGAGGTTGTTGAGACTTCTAATAAAGTGAAATCAAGCTTTACCAAGATAATTACTGATATGGTGAGGGAACTGTAAAACTGGAAAAGTATAGTTTTTTAGATTGAAAGCAGGAAAACAGCTTTTGCATGTAGAAAAAAATAAGGCACTTTAAATATATGAAAGTAAAAGGTGTTAAGTTATAAAATACTGTTATTATGGTATAATGTTGTTGGCATTTTTAGCTGGGAGGTGAAGATTAGTGAAAGATGTAATCATAATAACCGACAGCTCCTGTGATCTCCCTGAGGAATTTATAAATGAGTATCCCATAAAAGTTATGCCTATGCCGGTTTCTGTAAAAGACAATCCAGATATGGATATTTCACATTTAACAATTAAAGAATTTTACGATGCTATGAGAAGGGGCGAGATTTTGCCAACCACTTCTCAAGTAGTGGTTACTGCTTTTATGCAGTGCTTTGAAGAATGTATTAATAATAATCAGATTCCATTGGTTCTTGGTCTTTCTTCAAAGCTCACCAGCAGCTTTGAATCGGCGCTACTAGCAAAAGAGAATATGCAATTTAAAGAAGCAGTAGTCATTGATACAAAATGTGCCAGTTTGGGATTGGGAATGGTAGTTTTAAAAGCTGCTAAAATGGCAAAAGAAGGTAGAAGTATAGAAGAAATTACTGAGGAAATAACTAATTATGCTTTACATATGGAACACATTTTTACCGTTGATTCTTTAGAACATCTAAAGCGCGGAGGGCGAATTTCCGCGGCTCAGGCCTTCGTTGGGGGATTGCTCAACATAAAACCTATTTTGCACTTTGTTGACGGAGCGATTCAACCTTTGGAGAAGGTCAGGGGACGTAAAAATGTTGTAAAGCGAATGGTAGAAATCATGGCCCAAAGGGTAAAAAATCCGGAAAACCAGATTGTAGGCATAAGCCATGGTGACAACGAAGAACTGGCCATGGAGCTTGCTGACGCAATTAAAGAAGAGTTTAAAGTTAAAGATATTATCATGTCATGGATTGGACCGGTAGTTGGATCTCATGCAGGACCTGGCACTGTGGCCTTATTTTTCCAGAATGCATAATCTTAGATTGTCTCCTAAGGCAGGCATATATTTTAAAAAGCCTTGCTTTATAGGAGACTATTATTTTGTTTTCTACAATAATATATATATTATTGAAATATTGACGCAAAATGTAGAAAACGATAAAATGTATACAAAAAACATAAACTTTAAAAGCGTAATTGTAAGATATTATGACACTATTTAGAAAATGACAAAAAACGCAGTTGTGTAGAAAAACTAATACTATTGTGTTATAATTATTCTCAAGTGAATAGTTTTATTAAGAAAATTATTTTACAAATCTACAAAGGGTTTTAAACTTTGTAGGATGTTTTTTGTCTTAAAAAGTGACAAAAATCACTTAAATAACGCTTAAACAATAAGGCTCTAGAGCCTTTATATATTGTTTTAAATAAAAATAAAGGAGAGGAAGAAACAATGGCAAAAGTTATGAAGTCCATGGACGGTAACACTGCTGCCGCTCATATAGCGTATGCTTTTACCGATGTGGCTGCAATCTACCCAATAACTCCGTCGTCGCCAATGGCAGAAGCTGTTGATGAGTGGAGTGCCCATGGAAGAAAAAATATTTTTGGGCAGCAGGTTAAAGTCGTGGAAATGCAATCTGAAGCGGGAGCTGCAGGAACTGTACACGGTTCATTGGCAGCCGGTGCACTTACAACCACCTTTACGGCATCCCAAGGATTGCTGCTAATGATTCCAAATATGTACAAAATAGCAGGTGAATTATTACCTGGTGTATTTCATGTCAGTGCAAGAGCTGTTGCAGGACATGCTCTTTCAATTTTTGGAGACCATTCAGATGTTATGGCATGCCGCCAAACCGGTTTTGCAATGCTAGCTTCCGGCAGTGTCCAGGAAGTAATGGATTTGGCTGGTGTGGCACACCTGTCAGCAATAAAAGGTAGAGTGCCATTTTTGCACTTCTTTGATGGTTTTAGAACATCTCATGAAATCCAGAAGATAGAAGTTCTTGACTATGATGATTTGGCAAAATTAGTAGACTATGATGCAGTTAGAGAATTTAGAAAGAGAGCGTTAAATCCAGAGCATCCTGTAACTCGCGGCACAGCTCAAAACCCAGATATATTCTTCCAGGCAAAAGAAGCTGCAAATCCATTCTATCTTGCCATTCCTCAAGTAGTGGAAGAATATATGAATGAAATCAATAAACTTACCGGCCGCAATTACAAACTGTTTAACTATTATGGCCATCCCGAAGCTGAGCGAGTAATCGTAGCTATGGGTTCAGTTTGTGAAACCATCGAAGAAACTGTCGATTACTTAGTGGCTCAGGGCGAAAAAGTAGGCGTACTGAGAGTTCACCTGTTCAGACCTTTCTCCATAAAGCATTTCCTTGCTGAAATGCCTAAGACAGTCAAGAAGATAGCCGTACTTGATAGGACGAAAGAGCCAGGTTCTTTAGGCGAACCATTGTACCAAGATGTATGCACCGTATATTTTGAAAAAGAAGATAGGCCCGTAATAGTAGGCGGTCGCTATGGTCTTGGCTCGAAAGATACAACACCTACACACATTAAGGCAGTCTTTGATAACTTAAAAGCTGATTCACCTAAGAACCACTTTACAGTAGGCATTGTAGATGATGTGACAAATTATTCACTTCCAATAGGTGAACATATTGACACAACTCCCGAAGGAACCACATGCTGCAAATTCTGGGGCTTTGGTTCAGACGGAACTGTAGGTGCCAACAAGAGTGCTATCAAGATCATCGGTGACAACACAGATATGTATGCACAGGCATATTTCTCTTATGACTCTAAAAAATCCGGTGGAGTTACAGTTTCACACTTGCGCTTTGGTCATAAGCCAATTCGCTCAACCTACTTAATCGATAAAGCAGACTTTATTGCTTGCCATAATCCTGCATATATCGGGAAATACGATGTTTTAGCAGGTCTCAAAGATGGCGGCACATTCCTGCTGAATTGTCAGTGGTCTAAGGAAGAATTAGATGAAAAACTTCCCGCATCCGTTAAAAACTATCTTGCAAAACACAATATCAACTTCTACATCATCAATGCAGTAGATATAGCCCAAGAAATAGGTCTTGGCGGGAGAATAAATATGATAATGCAGGCTGCATTTTTCAAACTTGCAAATATCATCCCCATCGATGAAGCAGTAAAACATCTAAAAGACGCTATAGTAAAATCCTATGGCCATAAAGGTGAAAAGGTTGTCAATATGAACTACCTGGCTGTAGACAAGGGTATTGAAGCCCTGCAGAAAGTAGAAGTGCCTGCAGCTTGGGCTGATGCAAAAGATGAAGCTGCTGCTACAGCAACTGATGTACCTGAATTTATCAGGGATATCGCTGATGTAATGAATCGCCAGGAAGGCGACAAGTTGCCTGTAAGTGCTTTTGTAGGCCGTGAAGATGGCACCTTCCCAATGGGCACCGCTAGATATGAAAAACGGGGTATTGCCGTAAATGTTCCCGAATGGCAGCCTGAATCATGTATACAGTGTAATCAGTGTTCTTACGTATGTCCGCATGCGGTAATTAGGCCATTCTTGCTAAATGAAGAAGAGGTTAAGAATGCTCCTGAAGCTTTTGTATCAAAGAAAGCAACTGGTAAAGGCTTTGACGGCCTAAACTTCCGCATACAGGTAAGTCCTTTAGATTGCACCGGTTGCGGAGTTTGCGCAAAAACCTGTCCAGCAAAGCAAAAGGCATTGATTATGAAACCTTTAGAGACTCAGCTTGATCAGGTTGAGTGCTGGGATTATGCAATGAAACTTTCACCGAAAGAAAATCCAATGGATAAAAACACGGTCAAAGGCAGTCAGTTTGAACAGCCATTGCTGGAGTTCTCCGGTGCATGTGCGGGCTGTGGTGAAACACCGTATGCAAAGCTCATAACACAGCTGTTTGGCGATAGAATGATGATTGCCAATGCCACAGGTTGTTCATCCATCTGGGGTGGCAGTGCGCCGTCAACACCGTACTGCACAAATAAAGACGGGCACGGACCTTCATGGGCTAACTCCCTCTTTGAGGACAACGCAGAGTTTGGCTTAGGTATGTATTTGGCTGTCAAACAAATTCGCGAGAAATTAGCTTCATACATGAGAAAAGCTTTGGAATTGAACATTCCGGAAGAATTAAAGGATGCCTTCAAACTGTGGCTTGACAACATGAACGATGCTAAGACAACTAAACTTGCAGCTGCTAAAATAGTTCCAATACTTGAAGGCTACAAAGCTGACGATGCAGAAACTCAAAAGCTCTTAGATGAAATACTTGACATGAAGGAATACATTGTGAAGAAATCCCAGTGGATATTTGGCGGCGACGGTTGGGCATATGACATAGGCTTTGGCGGTCTTGACCATGTGCTGGCTTCCGGCGAAGATGTAAATATCTTGGTGTTTGATACTGAAGTTTACTCAAATACCGGCGGTCAATCTTCAAAAGCTACGCCAACCGCTGCTGTTGCTCAGTTTGCAGCTGCAGGAAAGAATACTAAGAAGAAAGACTTGGGTCGCATAGCCATGACTTATGGTTATGTATACGTAGCTCAGGTGGCTATGGGAGCCAACCAGAACCAGCTCATCAAAGCATTAATCGAAGCTGAAAGTTATCCCGGCCCATCCCTTATTATTGCTTATGCTCCATGTATCAACCACGGTATAAAAGGCGGTATGTCTAACAGTCAGCTTAGACAAAAAGAGGCTGTGGAAGCTGGTTATTGGCATCTGTATAGGTACAATCCGATGCTTAAGAAAGAAGGCAAGAATCCGTTTATACTCGACTCAAAAGCACCTACTGCCGATTTCAAAGAGTTCTTAATGGGTGAAGTGCGCTACTCAGCTCTTAAAAACACCTTCCCAGAAAAGGCCGATGAGCTCTTTGAAAAAGCAGCAAAAGATGCCGAAGAACGCTATGAAACTTATAAAAAGCTGGCCGAAATGTAAAGATAAACCACGCTTTTATACACAAAGCACCAATCCATTTTGGATTGGTGCTTTTCTAATGGATTAATATATAAGAAAAGCCCGTCTTTTGTGAACTGCCCCCTGTCAAGTA
>NZ_JAFFJA010000021.1 GCF_021991635.1 Tepidanaerobacter sp. GT38 | reverse complement strand
CAAAATTCATGATTGAGAAACCCAACATCATTCGGGTTTCCAAAAAATGTGTCGCATTTAATATTGCAATTTAAGGCTTAAAAAATAATGTAATTTTTCTTTTATTGAAGGAAACCATTTATTCTGATATTATTTAATTGGCCTAATATATTTTTTTCGCACTGCGGGGAGGTTTTTTTATGTCACTAGACCCTTTACAACTTTGGCAACACGTCCTAAAAATTCTAAGCAATGAACTAAACAACGACATGTCCTTTAACACATTTTTAAAGCCGGCAAGACTTGTGTCAATAGTAGAGGACACTGCTATAGTAGAAGTGCCCAATGACTTTATAAAGTCTGTCATACAAAAGCGCTATCTCAATCTGATCAAAGATATATTAAGTTCGGTATTAAAGAAAAATATCAACTTATGTATTCAAATTAATCCACAAGGATTTGATAGTCAATCTGTCCCTGCTGATACAGTTACGCTGGAAGATGAACCTGAAGTCAAATCGGCCTTAAAGGACTTTACACCTTCATTAAACCAAAAATACACCTTTGACACTTTTGTTGTAGGCAACAGCAATCGCTTCGCTCACGCAGCATCATTAGCTGTAGCCCAATCGCCGGCAAAAGCTTACAACCCCTTTTTCATATACGGCGGCGTAGGCCTCGGCAAAACTCATCTAATGCATGCCATAGGTCATTACATACTTGAACAAAATCCATCCTGTAAAGTTATGTACATATCTTCTGAAAGATTTACAAATGAACTCATCAACTCTATTAGAGATGACAAAAATGTGGAATTTCGAAACAAATACAGGACAATTGATGTCTTGCTAATAGACGATATTCAGTTTATTGCCGGAAAGGAACGGACCCAGGAAGAATTCTTCCACACTTTCAATGCACTGCACGATGCCAACAAACAGATAGTTATTTCCAGCGACCGTCCGCCTAAAGAAATTCCTACACTTGAAGAACGGCTAAGGTCACGCTTTGAATGGGGCCTCATCACTGACATTCAACCACCGGATTTTGAAACGCGCATCGCTATACTGCAAAAAAAAGCCATGATGGAAAATCTAGTAGTGCCAAGCGATGTTATAAACTTTATTGCTACAAAAATAGAAACAAATATCAGAGAACTTGAAGGTGCCCTTATTCGCATAGTTGCCTATTCTTCACTTACCAACAGCCCTATTGACTTACCGCTTGCTGAACACGTCTTAAAAGACATTTTGGCTGATGAAAAACCCAAACAAGTAACAGCACAGCAAATTGTTGAAGAAGTTGGAACATACTTTTCCATTAAGCCGGAGGATTTTAAATCTAAAAAGCGAACCAAAGATTTGGCCTTTGCTCGTCAAATTGCCATGTACCTTTGCTGTGAACTTACTGATCTTTCACTTCCAAAAATTGGAGATGAATTTGGGGGTAGAGATCACACTACTGTAATACATGCCAGAGATAAAATTGCCAACGACATTGACAATGATGCCCAATTATCTGCCTTAATAGACAATCTAAAGAAAAAAATTCTCTATGGTTGATAAACTGTGGAAATCCTTTGGACAACCTGTTAAAGAAAAGTGGACAATTTTCGACTGTTAATAATTTTTGTTAGTAATGTGAACAAAGTTATACCCATTTTCAACAGTTTATCCACAACAAAAATGCGTAAAATCTACTTATGCACATAGTTTATCCACATATTCACACAAACTACTACTATTACTACTAATTTAATATCCTATTCGGGGCAGTAGATTTTTATGCATAACAAAAAAAAATTTTTTTTGGAGGTTTTTTATGAGGTTTTCAATCAGCAAGAATCAGCTTATTACAGGTATTTCAACTGTAGAGAAGTTTGTACCTTCAAAAAGCACCGTATCGATTTTAACGGGTATCAAATTTGCAGCGGATACCGACTCACTACGCCTTAGTGCCACAGATTTGGAAATGGGAATTGAGTATAATGTTAAAAGCGAATCAGGGGAACTTAGCATCCAAGAAGAAGGAAGTTTCGTAATCAGCTCAAAGATTTTATCGGAAATATCTAGAAGGATGCCAGGTGATATGGTAGAATTTGCAAGTAAAGAAAATACTGTATTTATAACTTCCGGTGATTTCAATTTGAAACTGCCCTGCTTCGACGCTGAAGATTTTCCTGATATTTCCAAAATAGACCTTTCGGAAACAATTGTACTAAAACAGCGGCTATTTAAAGAAATGATTAAACAGACTATTTTCGCAAGAGCAGATGAGACAACATCAAGGCCTCAGCTTACAGGAATTTTAATAGATTACAAAAACCATGTTTTAAACATGGTGGCACTGGATGGCTTTAGAGTAGCCTGGAGGTACGAAGAACAGCTCCCAGAGGAAGCTAATAACCCTAATGACTTTAGAGTTATTGTGCCTTCAAGTACAATGCTTGAAATTTCCCGGATTTTTAAAGACGATGAGGATGCCGACTTTAAACTGTATGCAGCTTCAAACAGAGTGGAGTTTAAAACGGAAAACGTGCTTATTTCTTCAAGGGTTTTAGAGGGAGATTTTATCGATTATGCAAAGGTCATGAATGTAGAACCGGACACTATTGTAAAAGTTGACACAAGTGACTTTCAGTCAGCGGTGGAAAGAGCAAATATTATTGCAAGGGAAGGCAACAGAAACAATTTGGTAATTTTTAATATATCCGACGATTTCATTGAGGTTAAGGCTGACACAGAATTAGGCAGCATTTCGGATAAGGTTTTCTGTGATGTAGAAGGTGAAAAACTTACTATTGCTTTTAATGCCAGCTTTTTCATAGATGCACTAAGGACTATAGCTTTGCCCAAAATACAGCTTAATTTTTCCGGCAGCACAGGACCTTGCATAATTACACCTGAAGGCGTTGACAATCATAAAAACTTTATATTACCGGTAAAGCTAGGTGATAATTATTGAAAGAGGTCTTTATAAACACTGAGTCGATTAATCTAGACCAGTTTTTAAAATGGGCCGGTTTGGCCTCTACGGGAGGCGAAGCTAAAGTGGCAATTACCCAGGGCAGGGTAAAGGTTAACGGTGAAGTTGAGACAAGAAGATCCAGAAAGCTAAAAGCAAGCGATGTGGTTGAATATGAGGGCAATTGCATAACCGTTGCCCGGAGGTAAAATTTATGTATCTTGCCAATTTAAGACTTTATGATTTTCGAAATTTTCCAGAGCTGGATGTGACATTTGAAAATGGAATAAATGTTTTCTACGGTGATAATGCACAGGGTAAGACTAACCTTTTAGAGGCCATTTATTTTCTATCCACACTGCGACTGGCCAGAGCCTTTAGGGAACAGGAACTTGTCCGACATGAAAAGCCTTTGGCCTTTGTAAAGGGAATGTTCAGCACAGCGGCAGGACCAGTTAGCCGCCAGGTTACTGTGTATCGTGACAGAAAGAAAACCGTGCAAGAAGGAGAAACGGTAAAGACCAAATGGTCAGAACTTTCTCCTAGCATATGTGCCATTTATTTTTCACCGGATGATATGGATATTATCAAAGGTCAGCCATCAGACCGCCGAAGGTTTATAGATAATATTGTCTATCAGGTGAGGCCTGCATTTTATAAATTTTTACAGCAGTACCAGAGGGTGCTTTTACAGAGAAATATGCTTTTAAAAGCTGTAAAATCAAAGCCAAATCTTGCCAGGACCTTAGATTCGTGGGATGAGCAATTGTCGGAATTTGGGGCACAGCTGATGCGTGTGCGGTTAAAGGTCTTAAAGCAAATATCGGCAATGGCAGAAAATTATTTTAGCGATTTTACCAATTACAAACAAAGTTTAAAGATAAATTACAAGAGCGAAATTGATATAAGTAACCCGATGGCGATTAAAGAGGACTTCAAAAAAAAGCTTGCAGCATGCCGTGAAAAGGACGTGCAAAGAGGCTATACTACAGTAGGTCCTCATCGGGATGACATAGATTTTCTTATTGAAGGGAAACTCGCAAAATACTATGGTTCCCAAGGACAGCAAAGACTTATAGTTTTGTGTCTAAAATTTGCTCAGCGGAATCTACTGTATAATGAAAGAGGCGAGTATCCAATTTTGCTCCTGGATGATGTAATGTCAGAGCTGGATATACATCGCCGACAGCTTATTTTTGAGCAGCAGAATCATCAGGTATTTATTACCACTACTGATTTAAAACTATTGCCCGAATACATATCCAAGAGAAGTTCTTTATACTGTGTTGAGGCCGGCGCATTGAGGTGATAAAAAGTGGAAAATATAGGAACAATATTACTAAGCTCTTTTAGAAAAAACTATCTTGAGAATAAACTAAATGAAGCTAAGATTTTTGTAGAATACGAAACGATAGTGGGAGAAAAAATTGCAGAGATTTCAAAGCCCACCTTTATGCAAAACGGCACACTTTTCATTGGCGTCGCAAATCACATATGGATGCATCAACTCTATATGCTTAAGCTAGAACTGCTGGAAAAGATCAACTCCCATTTGACTAATGCTTTAGTAAAAGACATCAAGTTTCAAATATGTGATATAAAGCAAGTAAAAAAGTCAAAACATGAATTTGATGCAAAAAAAGATATAAACTACGAAATTCCTGAAAAAACTATGAAATTAATATATAATATATGCCAAGATATTGCTGATGAGGAGTTAAGAAATATGTATAAAGATTTTTTGATAAAAGATGCAAAGTATAAAATGAAAAGAGGGAACGTACTTGTTCATACACATAGGCGGTGATAAAGTAGTTTTGACAAAAGATGTTATAATGATTCTTGACAAAAGTGCACTGGATGCAAAAGATACTTCGGATTTTATACAGGTGGCACAAGAAGAGGGATTTATTTCTGAAGACGATATATTACTTAACAAGAATTGTAATGATAAAAAAAGTGCTGTCATACTAGATAAAAAAATACTGTACTCACCTATATCGTCTGTTACTCTTGCAAAGAGGGCAAATTTTATTAAAAACCTCAAATAGGTTTTGGTGGAGGTTATAGGTTTGGAAAAGAAGAATGTTTATGATGAAAATGAAATAGAGGTTCTAGAGGGCGTTGAACATGTCAGACTTCGTCCCGGTATGTATATAGGTTCTACTGACAGCCGCGGTTTACACCACTTGGTGTACGAAGTGGTGGACAACAGCATAGATGAAGCCATGGCCGGATATTGCAAGAATATTGAAGTTATCATTAACAAAGATAATTCTGTTACTGTAATAGATGATGGACGAGGCATACCCGTAAAAACCCATCCCAAAGTAGGCAAATCCGCTATGGAAGTGGCACTTACTATGCTGCACGCCGGCGGCAAATTTCACGGAAATGGATATAAAGTGTCAGGAGGTCTTCACGGGGTCGGAGTGGCGGTGGTCAATGCCCTGTCCCGTTGGATGGAAGTTGAAGTCAAGCGAGATGGCGGTTTGTTTTATCAAAAGTACGAGCGTGGCAAGCCTGTAACCGATGTCATAAGAAAAGGCGATGCTGCAGATACGGGTACTAAAATCACCTTTAAACCCGATGATGAAATTTTTGAAGATGTAACTTTTTCGGCAGATATTTTAACAAAGCGGCTAAGGGAACAGGCTTTCTTAAATAGGGGGATACACATAACGTTACTTGATGAGAGAACCCAGGAGCGCAGCGTATTTCACTATGAAGGCGGAATTGTTTCATTTGTTGAGTATCTCAACCGAAACAATGATGTGCTCCATGAAAAGCCCATATATATGAGCGGCTCTAAAGATGATATGGAAGTTGAAGTTGCAATTCAGTACAATGACACGTATATTGAGAAGGTCTTTACATTTGCCAACAACATCAATACCCAGGAAGGCGGCACACATCTTGTAGGATTTCGCACTGCTCTTACCCGCACTTTCAATGACTATATTAGGAAGATGAATCTTTTAAAAGATAGCGATCCAAATCTAACTGGGGAAGACGTTAGAGAAGGGCTTACTGCAGTAATCAGTGTGAGACTCAGGAATCCTCAGTTTGAAGGCCAAACAAAGACTAAACTTGGCAACAGCGAAATGCGCGGTTTAGTGGATTCAATAGTAGGTGAAGGCCTTGCCCGCTTTTTAGAGGAAAATCCCAACATTGCACGCACTATAGCGGAAAAGGCTATCAGTGCATCAAGGGCCAGGGAAGCGGCCCGCAAAGCTCGCGAACTTACCCGTCGCAAGAGTGTCTTAGAGCGAACTACGCTGCCTGGTAAACTTGCCGACTGTAGGGAAAAAGACCCGAGGCTTTGTGAGCTGTTCCTGGTAGAGGGAGATTCGGCCGGTGGTTCTGCAAAACAAGGCCGAGATCCCAGAATACAGGCTATACTTCCCCTTCGCGGTAAAATATTAAACGTGGAAAAGACTAGACTTGATAAGATTTTAAACAGTGAAGAGATCCGGGCCATTATCACGGCTATTGGCACCGGAATCGGTGAAGAGTTTGACATAAAAAAACTCAGGTACCATAAGATAATCCTCATGGCCGATGCCGATGTGGACGGAGCCCATATACGCACACTGTTGCTTACATTTTTTTACAGATACATGCAGCCACTCATTGAAGAAGGCAAGGTGTATATAGCACAGCCGCCCCTTTATCGTATACTGGTCGGTAAAAAGAATTACTATGCTTTTGATGATCAAGAACTTTCGAAAATTATGCAGGAACTAGGTGACAGCCGTGACAAAGCTGAAGTGAAACGCTTTAAAGGTCTTGGAGAGATGGTGGCCGAGCAGCTGTGGGAAACTACTATGAATCCTGAAAAGCGCACTATATTAAAGGTGAGTTTGGAGGATGCGGAAAAAGCGGACGAGATTTTCACAATACTTATGGGAGACAAGGTAGAACCTCGGCGTGAATTTATTTTCCAGCATGCAGCAGAGGTCCAAAACCTAGATGTATAGGAGTGAGTTAAATGGCAGAAACAGCCGGGAAAATAATACCTGTTAAAATCGAGGAAGAGATGAAAAAGTCTTATATAGACTATTCCATGAGCGTCATAGTAGGACGTGCCCTGCCAGATGTGAGAGATGGCCTAAAGCCGATTCACAGAAGAATTCTGTATGCCATGAACCAGCTGTCCCTTACACCTGATAAGCCTCACAGAAAATCCGCCACTATCGTAGGTGAGGTTATGGGGCATTACCATCCCCACGGTGATGCAGCTATCTATGATGCCATGGTGCGCCTTGCTCAAGATTTTTCTACTCGCTACCTTTTAGTTGACGGCCACGGCAACTTCGGTTCTATTGATGGCGATCCGCCGGCAGCTATGCGATACACAGAAGCGCGAATGACAAGAATAGCTCTTGAAATGCTATCTGACCTAAACAAGGACACAGTAGATTTTATACCAAACTTCGATGAGTCGCAAAAGGAGCCAAGTGTTTTACCGTCCCGGTTTCCCAACCTTTTAGTTAACGGGTCTTCGGGAATTGCAGTAGGAATGGCCACAAATATACCTCCTCACAATCTCGGGGAGGTTATAGATGGCGTAGTAATGATGATTGACAATCCTGATGTTACCAGCGATGACCTGATGAAGGTAATAAAAGGGCCTGATTTTCCCACAGGTGGAATAATTAGAGGCTACAGCGGCATAAGGGATATGTACAGGACCGGGAGAGGCTCCATAGTTGTAAGGGCTAAGGCTACTATTGAAGCTATAGATTCGTCCAGGCAGCGCATTGTGGTAACTGAAATTCCGTATATGGTGAACAAGGCCAGAATGCTGGAAAAAATAGCAGAGCTGGTTCGGGATAAAAAAATAGAGGGTATATCAGATCTTAGGGATGAAAGTGATCGCAGCGGAATTCGCGTTGTCATAGATTTAAAAAGGGATGCCAATGCCCGTGTAATACTAAATCAACTTTACAAACATACTCAAATGCAAAGCACCTTTGGTGCTATTATGTTGGCCCTTGTAGATAATAAGCCTCAGGTTTTGAATCTGAGGGATTTGATTTACTATTACCTGGAGCATCAGAAAAATGTTATCGTTAGAAGGACCAAGTTTGATTTGGCTAAAGCCGAAGAGAGAATACATATTTTAGAAGGTTTAAAAATAGCTCTCGACAACATTGACGAAGTAATAGCTATAATTAGGCGTTCCAAGGATGATGCAACTGCCCGAGATGCTCTGATGAAGACTTTCGGCCTTTCCGAAAAACAGGCGCAAGTAATACTTGACATGAGGCTTAAACGGCTTACAGCTTTGGAACGTGAGAAGATTGAAGAAGAGTATGAAGAATTGCTAAAGAAAGTTGAGTATTACAAAAAAGTGCTGTCAGATGAAAAATTGGTGCTTTCAATTATCAAAGATGAGATACTTCAGATAAAAGCGAAGTTCAATGATGAGCGCAGAACTCAAATAACTCACGATGAAGACGATTTGGATATAGAGGATTTGATAGCTGAGGAAGAAGTGGTAATAACCAAGACATATTTGGGTTACGTAAAGCGAATGCCTTTATCAACTTATCGAAGTCAAAGGCGGGGTGGCCGAGGTGTAACAGGTGCTACCACAGTTGATGAAGACTTTGTGGAGCACATATTTGTAGGCACTACCCATCATGTTGTCATGTTTTTCACAAACCAGGGCAATGTGTATAAGCTAAAGGCCTATGAAATACCGGAGGCTAGCCGTACTGCCAGAGGGACGGCTATTGTAAATCTCATTCCATTAAAGCCCGGCGAAAGAGTCAATGCCATGATAACTATTGAGAACTTTGATGAAGCTCGCTATTTGATTTTTGTCACCAAAAACGGCATTGTAAAGAAGACTTTGCTTTCAGAATATAACAGCACCAGAAAGACTGGCCTTATAGCCATATCCTTAAGAGAAGATGACGAATTGATAAGCGTCAGGTTAGTAAACAGCAACGATGAAATAATCCTAGGCACAAGCCAAGGCATGAGCATAAGGTTCTCGGTAAATGACGTCAGCGCTGTCGGTCGCACTGCCTGTGGTGTAAAAGGCATCAGCCTCCGCTCCGGTGACAGTGTAGTATCAATGGATGTGGTCCGCCAGGGCGAAGATGTGCTGGTGGTTACTGAACAAGGTTTCGGCAAACGGACCCATGAAAAGGAATTTAGACTCCAGAGCCGGGGCGGCAAAGGAGTAATACTTCAAAAAATCACCGAAAAGACAGGGCCTGTGGCAGGCCTCAGAGTCGTCGGCGAACATGATGAAATCATGCTGTGCACCGCATCGGGTATCATGATCCGCATGCTGGCTTCTGATATATCAAAGATGAGCCGCAACACCAGAGGCGTAACTTTAATTAAATTAGAAGAAAATGACAAAATAACGTCTATGGCAGTCGTTACTGAAAATTAGACCGGAATTTGATTTATGACTATGCGGCTGTCATAGCCGCAATCAGGACAAGCAAACAAGTGTATACATTGATGCTTTGGCTCGCCCATAGAGACTAAATCCCTGTCAAGATACGGATTATAGGGTTCAAAAAAATCTTCAACCCGGCCGTAATCCTCCATTTTACTTCCGCACCGGGGACAGTTTTCGTTGACGTTGATTAGTGCGTTACAAAGTGGGCATTCAAAATCCATGATTTTCACCTCATGATTAGGATGCCTACCTTCTTGCGATTTTATGTTAAACTAAAACATCATAAGCAAAGCAGTTAGATAATGTCGTTCATTCAGTGTAAATTTTCTATGGTTCTAGGACTCGATTTTGAAAAATCCTAAATTTTTAAGCTCAAATTTACTTTGATACCTTACAATTTTAATGAGGTAAAAGATCTTAAAAGCGATGTTATTCAAATTTGTTGCACCGCGTAAAAATTTTTAACGGATTTTTCAAAATCTCGTCAAGAACCATGACGAAAATTTACAATTCACTCACTGACATTATCTAACTGCTTAATTTAGAGAAAACACAAGATTTGCCATCATTTTATTGATATTAAAAAACAAGGTATAGGGAGCGCAAAGAATTTTGAAAGAATTAGACATGCCCCTCATTGAGGCCCTAAAAAAATATGGTTTAAAAGATTCTACAAGGTTTCACATGCCAGGCCACAAAGGAAAAAAGTCGGTACATATCATAGAGGAACTGGAGGCCAATCTTTTTAACTGGGATGTGACGGAAATTCCGGGCCTTGATGATTTACATGAGCCTTCTGGTCCCATAAAATGGGCTCAGGAAAAACTTGCGAGGCTCTATGG
Source organism: Tepidanaerobacter sp. GT38 (assembly GCF_021991635.1). Taxonomy (GTDB): domain Bacteria; phylum Bacillota; class Thermosediminibacteria; order Thermosediminibacterales; family Tepidanaerobacteraceae; genus DTU063. The sequence goes on along the minus strand of NZ_JAFFJA010000021.1, from coordinate 18,074 downwards.
TGCAGATAGTTCCTTTTTTTTAGTAAATGGCGCAAGCTCAGGCGTCATTGCCATGATAGGTGCTTGTGCCCAGCCTTCCGATGAAATTTTAATTTCCCGGGCAAGTCATAAATCGGTGCTTTCGGCTTTGATTTTAACTGGAGCAAAACCAGTTTATGTTATGCCTGAAAAGGATGAAAATTTAGGTGTTTACACGCAGGTGACACCAGAAGCTGTGGCGAATGCACTTTCCCAAAGCCCTAAAGTTAAAGCTGTGTTTTTGACAAATCCCACGTATGAAGGCTTTTGTCCCGATTTAGAGTCAATTTCTGAAATCGTCCACAGCCAAAACAAGGTCCTGCTAGTTGACGAAGCGCAAGGGCCTCACTTTGCATTTAACCCGTCCCTTCCAAGAAGCGCAGGAGGGTTTGCCGACAGTTGGGTTCAAAGCCCTCACAAGATGATGACTTCACTTACCCAAAGTGCCTGGCTCCATGTAAAAGGCGAAAGAATTGACAAAAGGCGCTTGAAATCTTTCTTGAAATTCGTAACAACTACCAGTCCCTCGTACATATTGATGGCATCGCTAGACATGGCAAGGAGCATAATGGAAGCTGAAGGGCGGGCTTTAACTGCCAGGGCTTTGGAGCTTGCTGATATGGCAAGGAGCAATATAAACAAATTTACTGCATTTTATGCAGTTGGGCGAGAAGTTCAGGGGAAAAAGGGCATATATGATATTGATCTGTCCCGATTGATGGTCAACGTTTCAGCAGCCGGGTACACCGGATATGAAGTGGAAAAACTGCTTAGAGAAAAGTTTAACATTTATGCAGAATATGCGGACTTATACAATGTTTATTTTTTAATAACATTTTCAAATACCGAGAGCGATATTGATAGGCTAGTAAAAGCACTAGCCACTTTTAAAACAAAAGGTAAGATTTCAAACTCCATAATTTGGCCTGATAAAATGCCTAACGCAGCCATAGAACCGAGATGCGCCTTTTATACTCCCGGGGAATACTTGCCTTTAGAAAAGTCAATGGGACGGATAGTAAAAGATGCATTGGTGCCGTATCCTCCGGGGATTCCACTGCTCATGCCTGGGGAAGTTATAGAACGGGAGCACATCGAAATATTAGACCGACTCTTAAAATCCGGAGGCCGCTGCCACGGAGTGACAGATGAGGGTTTTCTACAAGTGATTATAGAAACTATTATATAACTGGAAATGAGTATAAACGTGACAGCCGGTAAATGCTTTATCGTATAGTAGATGATGCAGTAGCTTTAAGTAGCAAAGGTTTTATTAAATGACTTAGAATAAGCAGTTGATAATGGGGTTCGTTCAGAGTAAATAAAAATCCGTTGCCACTTTAAGCCGCCATCATCTTACTACTTGTTTATTGGAAAAAACTTATAAAAGAGGAGTTTTCCATGAAAGGAAAGTTTATAACCATTGAAGGGCCTGATGGAGCGGGGAAGACCACCCAAGTTAGAAAAATCAGCGATTATCTTAAATCAAAAGGTTTTAATGTGCTTGTTACCCGGGAGCCGGGTGGCACAGCTTTAGGAGAAAAGCTTAGAGAAGTGCTGCTTACTTCTGAAGGTGAAAGCCCAGTGCCTGAGGCGGAAGCCCTTATTTATGCAGCCTCGCGTGCTCAACTTGTAAAAAAGGTTATAGAACCCGCGCTAGATGATGGCTTTATAATTTTATGCGACAGATTTGTAGATTCCAGCCTGGCCTATCAAGGATGGGCACGAGGCTTGGGTATAGAAAAGCTGGCTGATATAAACGGGTGGTTTTTAAAAGGTGTCTGGCCTGATTTGACAATTGTGCTGGATATAGACCCTGCCCAGTCCTTAAAGCGCATTTCTGGCAAAAAAGACCGACTGGAAAGTGAAGCCTTGGAGTTTCATAGAAAGGTAAGAGAGGGCTTTTTGAAGCTGTCGGAAATATATCCTGATCGCATAAAAGTGGTGGATGCTTCTCAAAGCCCCCATGAGATATTTAAAACAATATTGTTTGAGCTTAAAAAATCAGGTATAATAACCTTATAATCTATATGAATATTTCAACAATGATAACCACTTTCTGTTAGTTTTTTCGGAACCGGCCTAAGTAGTAATGAGAAGTGCCATTATTTTATATAGATATAGAAAGGTTTGTAAAGCTATGAGAGTAAATCTGTCAACGAACTATCACCTAAAAAGTGACATAAAAACGCATCATGAAAAGGGACAGCCTGGCTTTGATGAGCAACTTAGAGCTGCCGAAAGCACCAAATTAAAACAAACAATTGATATGGAGCTGGATACCATATCAGAGATAGGCAAAAGGCTCGTCAAAACCATGTCTCTTTCAGATTTTAAGGAATTTAAGCAAAGGATAGCAGGTTTTTTAAAAATGTGCATTTCTCAAGGCTTCTCTTTTAGGGAAGAAAGGCTCGGTGCTCGCTTTGGCCGTACCAAAATACTGTCTATTGTCAAAACCGTAAATCAAAAACTAGTTGACTTAGGTAAAGAACTGCTTTCAAAAAATCAAGATTCCCTTAAAGTTTTGGCACTGGTAGATGAAATTCGCGGATTGCTTTTAGATTTATACGCTTGAGGTGGTACATTGAATAATATATCCCATGCATATATTTTTTTAGGCGCGGAAGACGAAACTACAAAAGAAGCTTTAAAACTTGCCCAAATCGCAAATTGCAAAAATAGCCAGATGTCCCCGTGCGGATTTTGTAACTCCTGCAGAAAGATCCAGAATGATGTGCATCCAGATGTAGTCCATGTCTATCCGGAAGGTGCTTCCATAAAAATAGAGCAGGTAAGACAATTGATTTTGGATTTAGCGGAAAAACCGGTTGAAGGCAACAAAAAGCTTTATATACTCCATCAAGCTCACACCATGACACCTCAGGCTCAAAATGCGCTACTTAAAACCCTGGAAGAGCCCCTTACAGAAAGCATTATCGTACTGCTTTCCAGCAATCTGAAGCAGCTGATTCCTACTGTCATTTCAAGGTGCCAGATACGGGATTTCTCTCAAGAAGTAAAACCCTTGATTTCCATAAATACTAGACAGAGTATTGCAAATTTACTGCTTCACATAGTGCACAGCAAAAAAATTAGTGAACTTGGTGCCCTAGTAACGCAACTTTCAGAAACTGATGAGAAGGCCGAGGAGATACTGGAGTTTATTATTTCATTGTATAGAGATGTATTGGTTGCAAAAACTAATAGCAGCGTAGCCTTTATAAACGGTGATTTAGAATCTATAATTTATAAATTTGCTGCGCAGCTTACTCTAAATGCCATACTTTTGTCTATAGAAGTTGCAAGTGAGCAGCTTAAAGCCACAAAATCCAGAGGAAACCAGAACTTGATTTGGTATAATTTGCTTATGGGCCTCGAGGAGGTAGTTTGATTGATAACAGTAGTCGGAGTAAGATTTAAAAAAGCAGGAAAAGTATATTACTTTAATCCCGGTGCTTTAGACCTTAACGTAGGTGACAAGGTCATAGTGGAAACCAGCAGAGGCGTTGAATACGGTGAAGTGGTTATAGGCCCAAAGGATGTAAAAGAAGAAGATATTATCACACCTCTTAAAGATGTGATGAGAAAAGCTACACCGGAAGATGAAGCCATCGTTAAGGAAAACCGCCAAAAGGCGTTAGAAGCAGAAGAAATAGCCATCAAAAAAATAGAAAAACACCAGTTAAATATGAAACTGATAGATGTGGAATACACTTTTGACAGGAGCAAGCTCATCTTTTACTTTACTGCAGACGGCAGGGTTGATTTTCGGGAGCTGGTAAAAGACCTGGCGGCGGTATTTCGAACCAGAATAGAACTTCGCCAGATCGGAGTAAGGGATGAAGCCAAGATGGTAGGGGGCATCGGGCCTTGCGGCCGGTGCATATGTTGCTGCACATTTCTGGGGGATTTTGACCCAGTATCCATAAAAATGGCAAAACAGCAAAACCTGTCATTGAATCCCACAAAAATTTCAGGCCTTTGCGGCAGATTGATGTGCTGCTTAAGATTTGAAAGCGAATCATACGAAGACAGCACCGTAAAATATCCGGATGTAGGCGATAAAGTAATAACACCCGCCGGTGAAGGAACTGTAGTTGGAGTATACAAACCACAGGAGACCATCAGAGTTCAGCTTGATGAAAATAAATCCATATTAGAATTTCCCGTGGAAGAAGTGGATATTGTAGAAGTCTGATTCTTGACGAAATGGAATAAAATCGTATATTATTTATATATACCCCTTAAGGGTATATTCTTACCAGAAGGAGGGATTTCCTTGTTCTTTTGGGATGCTACCACAATAATTCTGCTACCTGCACTCTTGCTTGCCCTATATGCCCAATCTAAAGTAACAACTACATTTGAAAAGTATCTTCGCGTTCCGTCAAGAAGCGGCATGACGGGAGCTGATGTGGCTCGGGAAATACTAAGGCAGAGCGGCATTTACGATGTTTCAGTAGAGATGCAGGGCGGAAGATTATCTGACTACTATGATCCTAGGCGGAAAGTTTTAAAACTTTCCAGTGAAGTATATAATGGCAGGTCACTGGCAGCCCTTGGAGTAGCTGCCCACGAGTGCGGCCATGCTATACAGCACGATGTGGGATATGTGCCTCTGGCTCTTAGAAATGCAATAGTGCCTGCAGCAGGCATAGGTTCACAAATGGCATTTCCGCTGTTTTTCATGGGTCTTTTGTTTAGAGCAGATACTCTCATGATGCTGGGAATAATGCTGTTTTCATTGGCGGTTTTGTTTCAGCTAATAACGTTACCTGTTGAATACAATGCCAGCAGCAGAGCCGTAGCTGTTTTGGAGGATTACGGTTTTATCGACAGAAGTGAAAGAGGAGCAGTGAGAGCGGTTTTAAGCGCTGCAGCTCTCACTTATGTGGCTGCCACGCTAATGGCTGTTATGCAGCTTTTGAGGCTCTTAGTCATAGCAGGGGTGGGCCGTAACAGAAGGTAATTATATTTTTAGCCCTACAGTTTAAAGCTGTGGGGCTATATATGTATTATAAAATCTTACAAAAAAATTTTAAGGAGGAAGACGTATGGACCTTGGAAGAGTTATAACTGCTATGGTGACACCTTTTGATGAACAGTTGCGGGTAGATTATAAGGCTCTTGAAAACTTAGTGGAACACCTGCTGGCAACAGGGACCGATACTTTGCTCGTAGCAGGTACTACCGGAGAATCGCCTACTCTGTCCGATGAGGAAAAACTGCAATTGTTTAAAGCCTGCAAAGAAATAGCAGGTTCCAGGGCTAAGATCATGGCAGGCACCGGAAGCAACTCCACATTACATAGCATCGAGCTTTCAAAAAAGGCTGAAGAAGTTGGCGTAGACAGCTTGCTTTTAGTTTCACCTTACTATAATAAACCCACCCAGGAAGGCCTTTACCAGCACTTTAAGTCAATTGCAGAGGCAGTGGATATTCCTGTAGTGCTTTATAACGTGCCGGGCAGAACGGCTGTAACAATAGAACCTGAAACCTTGGCAAGGCTCGCTGAGATAGACAACGTAGTTGCTGTAAAGGAAGCGGGAGGCAATCTGGAAAAGACCAGCAAAACCCGGGTTTTAGCGCCAAATCTTGAAGTTTACAGCGGTGATGACAGCCTGACACTGCCCATGCTTGCATTGGGTGCAAAAGGTGTCATCAGTGTGGCATCCCATATAGTGGGAAAAGATATCAAAGAGATGATAATGAGCTTTGAAGAGGGCAATACTAAAAAAGCCGAAGAGATACACCTGAAGCTCTTTGATATATTTAAAACACTGTTTGTAGTTTCAAACCCCATTCCGGTAAAAACAGCCCTCAACATGATTGGCGTTCCCGTTGGAGGACTTAGACTGCCACTTAGTGAAGCCGATGCGGGAACAAGAGCTGTTTTAGAAAAATCCTTAAAGAATCTTGGCTTAATTTCGTAATTAAGAGGTAAAATATGGAAAAACACGGCATTTTATATTTATGCCCAACTCCCATAGGCAATTTGGAGGATATTACCTTAAGGGCTTTGAAAATATTAAACGAGGTTGATTACATAGCTGCGGAGGACACACGAGTAACTCTAAAGCTGCTCAATCATTTTAATATCAAAACGCCCCTTATCAGTTACCACGAACACAACAAGAAAAGCCAAGGGCCCAGGCTGATTTCTCTACTTCAAGAAGGGAAAAACATAGCCCTTGTGACTGATGCCGGAACTCCGGGAATTTCCGACCCGGGTGAAGATTTAGTAAAAGATGCTATAAAAGCAGGTATAAATATAGTGCCGCTGCCTGGAGCCATAGCCGCTATATGTGCCCTAGTGGCTTCAGGCCTTTCTACAGAGCGATTTGTATTTGAAGGGTTTTTGCCTAAAAAAAACCAGGATAGAGACAGGCGTTTATTTGAGCTTGCCACAGAACAGCGCACCATTATATTTTATGAGGCACCTCATCGCATCATAAAAACATTAAAGGTTTTAAAGGACACTTTTGGAAACCGAAAGGCAGCCGTTGCCAGAGAAATGACTAAGATACATGAGGAATTTGCCAGAGGGACTTTGGAAGATTTGATACAAAGGTTTGAAGAAGCAAAGCCCAAAGGAGAAATGGTAATTGTGCTGGAAGGTGCAAAACAGCATATAAACAATGAAAGAGGACCTGCTACCCTTTTTGAAGATGAGCTTTCACTTGACCAATTAAAATCAAAGCTTAAAGCGATGTTTGAAAAGAATATATCAAAAGGCTATGCCAAAAATCAGGCACTCAGAAAAGCTGCCAAGGAACTTGGGCTTTCAAGGAATGAGGCATACCGGATATTAACAGATGAACATGGAAAGGAGGAGGACCGTGAGACATGAAGGCTTAGGTGTCATCGGTGCCGGCTCAATGGCTGAAGCCATCTTAGAAGGAATTTTGGCAGAGAAAGTGGTTTTACCAGAAGATGTATACATAACGAATAGGAGCAATGAAGAAAGGCTAAAATTTTTCAAAGAAAAATACGGCCTAAAAACCACAAGAGATTATAGGGAAATAACTTCAAACTGCAAATACTTACTAATTTCCGTAAAGCCAAAAGATGTGGCAGAACTGCTGGCGGCAATAAAAGAGTTGGTAACTTCAGAGCATGTGATACTTTCAGTGGCTGCCGGAATAACTACGGAATTTATAGAGGCAAGTTTAGGCAAAGAAATTCCTGTTATAAGAATTATGCCCAACACTTCATGCAGAGTAAAAGAATCAGCTACCGGAATTGCCATTGGCAGATATGCTGATGAACAGGCAGTGGATTTTGCAAAGAGGATTTTTGCTTCAATTGGCAAAGTGGTAATTGTAGAAGAAGAGATGATAGATGTGGTGACTGGTCTTTCCGGAAGCGGCCCCGCTTATGTATATCTGATGATGGAGGCTATGATTTCGGCTGGTGTGAAACTGGGGCTTTCACGGTCCCTTGCTGAGGAGCTCACATATCAGACCGTTTATGGGGCTGCTAAAATGGCCCTTTCCACAGGAGAAGCTCCCCAGCAGCTCATACGGCAAATTACAACCCCTGGCGGCACTACAATGGCTGGCCTTGCAGCTTTAGAAAATGCCGACATTACAGGTGCATTTATGAATGCGGTTGAAAGTGCCACCAAAAGGTCCAGAGAAATGACAGACGAATACTGCAAAAAGCCGTAAATACAAAGGCAAGAGTTTAAGCTTGTCAAAAATAGCACGGTACTGGATTTTGATGGCATTCCTGTATTAGTCTGTCATGGCCCGTGTTCCGGGAGCCATGGCTAAACCTACAGCAGAGCTGGGAGAAGATGGGCTGATTATAAAAAAAAAAGCACAGATAATGCTTTACACAAAATTTGACAAATGATATAATTAAAGCCAAGTTAAAAGCTTAAAATATATAAAAAAGAAGAGACCTAAAAAATAAGTCTCTTCTTTTGGCTTTCAAAACATAAACCTAGACATTTGTAACCGCATTTTTAAATGCTGTTTCAACAGTTTCAGGGTTTGCATAGATGGGCGTATCACTTTCCAGGCTGTTCTTTATTACTGTTGCACAGTCTTTACAGATGCTCTTACCGTTAAAATTAATCAACTCTTCTGCATTGCCGCAAAAAATACAGGCAGGCAAATATTTTTTTAGAATAATCTTATCTGTGTCTACATAGATTTCTAGCGGATCCTTTTGTGAAATGCCTAGTGTGCGCCTTAATTCAATCGGAATAACAACACGCCCTAGATCGTCAACTTTTCGCACAATTCCCGTTGATTTCATTGTATTCGCCCCCAATATTCAAAATTCGACATTTACCCCATATAAAGGATACCAAAAATACCAAAAAAAGTCAATGGATTTTTATCAGGTGGTGAAAATTTTGCTAGATTTAGATATATCATTAAAGCAGAGATTTGAGCAAGTTGCCAACGAAATGCGCTTGCGGCTCAAACAAAGGCCTTCGTTAGATACTTTAAGGAATATGATAAGTGACAAAGGAATTGGAACTTTCGCCAAATGCCATAGGCTTGGGAAGAAAGATTTGTTGCGTATTGTCGAAAGAGGCAAAATAGTAGGCGTAGATGGTTCCACAAACAGCTCAAAAGGTCATTTTCCATACGTAATTACATTGCAGCAGGCCATGGCAAAGCCTTGCAGCAATGATGAAAGTGCCATAACAATCACAGATGCCTTATCACCCATTACCATGGGGAATTTTTCAAGTGAAGAAGAGTACAGGGAATTTGTAAAGCGCAACCTGGCAGGTCTTGAAGTAAAGGCAGCAGTGGCAGCAATTGATGAGTATTCTCCAAAGGTAATATTGCTAGATGGTTCCCTGGTGAGATATAAAATTGAGGCCCCTCCTCTTTGGCAAAAGCTAAAGAGCCTTGCCCTTGCAAAAAACATCATATTGGTAGGCGTAGTAGAAGGGATTTCTACAAACCTAATAAGCCAGTGCTTGAAAGATGATTTAGCAGAGGCTATCCATCATGCTTCAGATTGGGAAATACTGTTTGGACTTTTAGATGTGGGGGAAAGGCTGGAAATAGCTCAAGGTCTTTTTAAAGAAGGTTTTCGAACCTTTTTTATGCGTTCGTCCATTGATCCAAAACCCATAGGTATTGACTTACTGGAAGAGCAGCAGATATATTTAAATGAGGTGGCAAACCTGGTATATACATTGACACCCAAAGATGGGCGCGGGATTCCCTTGTGGCTTGATATTATAGATAAATCCGTTAGAATTTCCGATAAGGTCATGGAAGGGCTTTTGAGCACTTATCTGGGTGAAGATTACGTTGAGTTTATAAGACCTAAGCGGGAAAAACGGGAATTTTAGGAGGATAAGCTATGCAAGTAGTGGGCCTTACTACACCTCATGAAGTTTATGTAGCTTCTAAAGAGAGAAAGTTTCGCATAAATGAGCTTGTAGTTATAGAGGATCCTTATCAGGGAAACCTCATAGGAGAAGTAGTGGAGAGCAATTCATATAACCGATTTATTCCACTTTCAATCGGCAGCGGCCTTCATGATGCGGATGTGATTGAGTCTTTAAAGCATTTGGGATACTCAATAAGTGAAGATGAGATAAATATTGCAAAGGTAAAGCTCCTGACCGAGGCTAACTTTCCCATCGTCACCGGCTGCCCGGTGAGATTGCCGGCTTTTGATGAGGTCAGGGGGTATTTATTAAAGGGAAAGCGGGAAGATGCCCTTTTACTTGGAGAAATTAAAAATACAGAAGAGACTGCTGCTACCATGGAAGATGATCTAAAAGGCCTTTGTGACATGTACTCCCGAGGCAAGCTTTATAAAACACAAAATGTGCCATTTTTTCTAGATTTGAGGTCATTTCAGCAGTATCCCCATATCGGAGTTTTCGGGGGTTCAGGTTCCGGCAAGTCTTTTGGCCTTCGGGTAATTATGGAAGAGATCATGAAACACCGCTTTCCTGCAATAATGCTTGACCCCCACTATGAGATGGAGTTTTCGGAAAGCCAGGAAAACATCAGTGAAACCCAAGATTTTAGCCAGTATTTTAAAAAATTTCAAATCGGCGAGCACATAGGTGTAGAATTTAAACATTTGTCCCGGAAGGATCTGCTGGCACTCCTTTCGGCGGTATCGCCCCTTACAGATGCCATGTCCAGTGCCGTTGAAGAGCTTCACCTGCACGGGGATACATATTTGAGCTTTTCCGACCGCCTGGAATTGTTGAGCGAAGCCTTAGAAAAGGGAAGGGGCAAAATCGAACAGGCTTTAAAGCAAGATTTGGAACCTATGGAAAAGGACAAGTATAAGAAAATGAAGGAGCTCCTGGAAAAGTATCAGAATATCCCGCTGCCATCGGTGCAGGGGATTACGTGGCGACTGAGAAGGCTTCACAATTCGGGGCTTTTCAGCCACGACATAAAGCCGGTGAAAGAAGCCATGATGCAGGGCAAGCTGGTAGTAGTTCAAGGGCCCATATGGCTTTTGCAGGTATTTTCTACATACCTTTTGTCAAATATCTACAGACAGCGTAGAGAATATAAAGACGGCGAGCTGCAGGGCCAAACGGCACAGGAGTATTTCCCTCCCTTTATCATTGCAACTGATGAAGCTCATAATTTTGCACCAAAAGGGCGGGACGCCGCAACCAAGGGAATAATTACCGAAATAGCCCAGGAAGGGCGAAAGTATGGAGTGTTTTTGGTGCTTGCCACCCAGCGGCCGACGCTCTTGGATGAGACAGTTACTGCACAGCTGAACACCAAAATAATATTTAGGACCGTTAGGGCATCAGACATCGCCACTATAAGTGAAGAAACAGACATAAAAGTGGAAGAGGCTCGTCGGCTGCCATACCTGCCTTCCGGCGATGCTTTCGTATCATCACCTCTCTTTGGCAGGACTGTAGCAATTAGAGTGCGCTACCCCTATACCAGAAGTCCCCATACCCAAAATCCATTAGATGAGATACAAATACATCGCGTAAAATCTGAAGATAAACTGTTGGAAGCTATAAAGCCGCATTTGCCCATATATGCGGCAAACTTTGCACGAGCAGTGGAGGAGATAAACAAAACATCTGGACAGCAATATGAAGTAAGGACATTAAAAGACGCTTTGGAAACCTTAGTTGAAAAAGGAAAGCTGAAAAAACAGTCTAGCCCGCTGGGAGACATATACTTAGAGTCCGGTATTTAAGATGATAGCAATTTTAGAATAATAAGCCTCCATTGGAACTGGCCAAAAGGAGGCTTAATTTTTGCATATGAAACTTTTGAGGAAACCTTTTGACGTCAAACTCGCCGTAAAATATTTATTCACAGGGTTCAGATATGAGCATAAATAGCGCCATAACCAATGAGGCGATAGACTTTTAAGGCATTTATTCCCCTATAATTTTTACCAGCACCCGCTTTGGCCTTTTGCCGTCAAACTCACCGTAAAATATTTGTTCCCAGGGACCTAGATCCAGTTTGCCGTCGGTTACTGCGACTACAACTTCCCGGCCCATGATGGTGCGCTTTAGATGTGCATCGGCATTGTCTTCAAAGCCGTTATGTTTGTACTGACTATAGGGCTTTTCAGGAGCCAGCTTTTCCAGAAAGACTTCAAAATCGTGATGAAGGCCGCTTTCATCATCATTTATGAACACACTGGCGGTTATATGCATGGCATTGCACAAAAGCAGCCCCTCTTTTATTTGGCTCTCCTGCAGGCACTTTTCCACTTGTGGCGTGATATTGATAAATTCCCTTCGATTTTTGGTCTCAAACCAAAGTTCTTTCCGATAGCTTTTCACAAAGCCCACCTCCAGATTTTTTACTTATTATACCACAAAGTTATTGTATGAAAATGGGTGACCTCTATTTGCCGGATATGCTACTAGTTGTACTTTCACAATTATAATAAAACTCTTCTTAAGATTTCATTATATCTTTTGTCCTTTAATTACGCTTGTTTTTTATCAATATATCTCGGGTTTGCTAAGTTAATACATATTTGAAATTGAAAACAATAACACTAAAATATACTAAAACGATTTAGTAAACCGTTTTAGTAAGATACGCTATACCATATTATGTAGATTGGAAGATGCATTATGGCCATTACCATCAAAGATATTGCTAAAAAAGCCGGCGTGTCAATTACTACAGTATCTAAAATAATCAATAAAAAAGATGATGACATAAGTGATAAGACAAGAGAAAAAGTAATGAAAATCATAGACGACTATAATTATGTGCCGAGTGCATTGGCTACAAGTTTGGTTACAAAGAAAACCAATACCATAGGCCTACTGGTGCCTGACATATCAAACGCCTTCTTTGCTGAACTGGCGAGAGGGGTAGAAGATGGAGCCAATTGCGAAGGCTATAATGTGATACTGTGCAATACTGATGATAATCCTGATAAGGAGATTCAGTACCTAAATGTTTTAAAAGTAAAACATGTTGATGGAATAATATTTCTGTCAGCAGCGCTGTCAAATCACAATGCAATTAAGCGGTTAAACAGCGAAGGGTTTCCTATAGTGGTCCTGGACCGTACTTTGGATGATGAAAATATAATGACAGTCTATTTGGACAATTTTGCAGGGGGTTATATGGCAACAAAACACCTGGCTGAATTCGGCCATAAAAGGATAGGCTGTATAACTGGTCCTTTAAAAAACAAGCTGGCAAAACACCGCTTTTGCGGTTATAAAAAAGCCCTTGAGGAGATGCGGATAAGCTTTGATGAGCATCTGGTACATGAGGGAAACTTTAAGACCAATGGCGGTGAATTTGGAGCAAAAAAGCTCTTAAAAGCAGGAGCTACTGCAATTTTTGCATGCAATGACTTGATGGCTTACGGTGCATATAAGGTGATTCAAGAACAAGGGTTGAAGATACCTCAGGATATTTCCGTAGTGGGCTTTGATGATATTTTCATGTCTGATATACTTGCACCGCCTCTTACATCGGTGAAACAGCCTACCCATGTTATGGGAATGGTATCGGCGGCTATGCTCATAAAAAGCATTAAAGGTGAAAAGCTGGAAAAAACAAAGATGGAGTTTAAACCTACATTGTCTGTAAGGAAAAGTGTGAGTCCTCCGGCAAAATCTTAAAAGTAAAAGAGGGGGTAAAAAGTTGAAAAAGGTTGTGGTTGTCGGCAGCATAAATATGGATGTGGTAATAAGAGTGCCACATATTCCGGCGGTTGGTGAAACTGTGCTTGCAAAAGGACTAAACTTATTCGGTGGCGGAAAGGGCGCCAATCAAGCCATTGCTGCCAGTAGGTTGGGTGGAAATGTCAGTATGATAGGGCGTCTCGGAGATGATGCTTACGGGAAAAAACTTATAAAGGCTTTAACAGAAAGCGGCGTCAATGTGAAAGCAGTGGAGATTGACTCGGAATTCCCTACCGGAACAGCTTATATTTATGTTTCAGACAAAGGTGATAACAATATTGTCGTAAACCCCGGAGCAAACAGCAAGGTCGATAAAAATCAAATTAAAAGACACATGTACCTTTTTGAAGATGCAGATTACTGCATTATACAGATGGAAATACCGATTGACACTGTAGAGTATGTGATCAGTCTGTGCAAGGAAAAAAATATAAAGGTAATGTTAAATCCTGCTCCTGCCCACAATATAAGTGATGAAGCTTTGCAAAATTTATATATGATGTTGCCTAATGAGACTGAGCTTGCAATTCTTTGCAATAATAGCGGCAACTTGGAAAAAATGGCAGAACATCTTTACAGTAAAGGCGTAAAAAATGTACTTGTTACTTTGGGAGAAAAAGGCTGTATGCTTGTTAACCATGAGGGAATTAAGCGTTTTCCTGCACCGCCTTTTACTCCGGTGGATACAACGGCAGCCGGGGATTCTTTTGTGGCAGGTATGACAGTTGGGCTTTCTGAAGGAATGAACTTTGAAAAAGCAATTAAGTTTGCCTCTTATGCAGCCGGAATTACCATAAGCAAAGAAGGTGCCCAGGCATCGCTGCCCAATAGAAAGGCAGTGGACTCATATTTTTTAAAGTGTCAATAGCTAATAAGCAATTTATGAATTTATTTTAAAACCCCAAAATTAACATATAGCAAAAAGAGGAGGAGAAAAAGGAATTGAAAAAGAGGGAGCTCCTAAACAGTGAAATATCATACTTAATATCAAAACTTGGCCATACCGATACCATAGTAATATCTGACGCAGGGCTGCCCGTTCCTAAAGGTGTGCAACGAATAGACTTGGCCTTGATTCCGGGGAAACCCTCATTCTTGGATGTGCTTGATGCTGTATTAACAGAGATGAGCGTAGAAAAAGTTACTATAGCATCAGAGATGAAGCAGCAAAATGCAAACCTTTATAAAATAATAAATGAGAGATTTAAAGATGTTGAAATTGAGGAAATAACCCACAATGATTTCAAAAATCAGACAGCCAAAGCGCAGGCCGTCATCCGCACCGGTGAATTCAAACCGTTTGCAAATATTATACTGCAATCCGGGGTGGTGTTTTAGTTGCTATTAAACATGAGGGGGATCAGCAAAAGCTTTCCCGGAGTTAAAGCACTTGATAATGTAGATTTAGAGCTAAATGAGGGAGAGGTTTTAGCGCTGCTCGGGGAAAACGGGGCAGGCAAATCCACGCTGATGAAAATTTTAGGAGGAGTATACAGCCGAGACCAAGGACAAATTTTTTTGAGAGATGAAGAGATCCAAATAAATTCTCCAAGACAGGCTTTGGAATATGGTATAGGAATCATTCATCAAGAGCTGAGCCTTTTGCCGCACCTTTCGATAATGGAAAATATATTTTTAGGCCGGGAAAAGATTAGTATACTAAATAGAATTGACTGGAATTATATGAAGAGCCGAAGCGAAGAAATTTTGTCTTATTTAGGTGTAAAAAACATTGATGTAACAAAGCCCGTTAAAGACTACAGCGTGGCCGTTGGACAGATGGTGGAGATTGCTCGTGTTTTATCAATGGATGGTAACATTATTGTTATGGACGAACCCACAGATACGCTGACATCTCAAGAAACGGAATTTTTATTTAATGTTATACAAACTTTAAAAAATGAAGGTAAGGGGATCATATACATAAGTCATAAAATAGAAGAGATTTTTAAAATAGCTGACAGAGTAGAAGTGTTGCGGGACGGCAAAAATATCGGAACGGTAAAAGTATCTGAAACCAATACAGATGACCTGATTCAGATGATGGTTGGCAGAAAATTGGAGGATAAATTCCCCAGGGTTTGCATGGAAACCGGTGAAAAGATAATTGAAATTATGAATTTGCATATCCCGGGTGTTTTAGAAGATATAAATTTTCAGCTTTACTCAGGTGAGGTTCTAGGTTTTTCAGGCCTTGTGGGGGCAGGAAGGACTGAATTGGCCAAAACTATATTCGGCGCAAACAGATATTCAGGAGAAATAATATTTGAGGGGAAACCTGTTAAAATTAAGAGCCCCCAGCAGGCCATCGAGATGGGGATAGTTTATCTTACTGAAGACAGAAAGCAAGAAGCCCTGTTTTTTGAGCACGACGTGTTATTCAACATGACCATTTCAACATTAAACGATTTCGTTACTGCTACGGGCAGAATTTCCAAAAATCGCGAGGTCAGAGAAGCCGACGGCTATATAGAAAAGCTTAACATAAGGACGCCATCATTGTACGAGAGGGTCATAAATTTAAGCGGAGGAAACCAGCAAAAATTGCTTCTTGCCCGCTGGATGATGACCAAACCTAAAGTCCTCATATTAGACGAACCTACCAGAGGGGTGGATGTGGGGGCCAAAGTAGAAATATATAATATTATCAACCAACTAAAGCAAAGGGGCATAGGTATAATCGTAATCTCATCGGAATTGCCGGAAATTTTAGGAATATGTGACAGAATTATAGTGATGCACAACGGCAGGATTACGGGAGAATTCACCCATGAAGAAGCAACACAGGAAAAGATCATGAAATGTGCAGTAAACCTATAGGGAGGTCCTTGGATTGAATCATCCAAATCCTATCGTAAGAAACAACACGTTACACAACATGTTTTTGAAATTAAGGTCAATAATTGGTCTATTATTATTAAGTGCAATTTTATCGGTGCTAAGTCCTAGGTTTCTAACCTATTCAAATCTGTTTAATGTATTAAGACAGACATCCTTAAATGCGATAATTGCCGTTGGGATGACCTTTGTGATTTTAACCGGCGGCATAGACCTTTCAGTAGGGTCAATACTAGCTTTTTCCAGTGCAATAGCGGCAAATATGGCCCATAATAATACTTCGGCGGCTGTGGCCATATTGACAGGTTTAGTGGTTGGGGCGCTTCTTGGCCTTACAAATGGTTTAATTGTTACTCAAGGCAACGTTCCACCGTTTATTGCTACACTGGCTATGATGACAATGGCACGGGGGGCAACTTTGGTTTATTCTAACGGTCAACCAATTACAGGTTTAGGTGATGGTTTTTACTTAATAGGAAATGGTTATTTAGGGCAAATTCCTATTCCGGTGATAATCACGATAGGAGCGCTTCTAGTTGCCTATTACATATTGTCTCAAACAAGAACAGGGAGGTATATCTATGCAGTAGGCAGCAATGAAAGTGCTGCCAAGCTTACCGGCATAAATACCAAACTCGTAAAAACTTTAGTTTATGCAATTTCCGGATTTACGGCCGCACTAAGCGGAATAATTATTGCTTCAAGATTAAACTCCGCACCTCCTACAGCCGGTTCAGGAGCGGAGCTTGACGCAATTGCTGCTGTGGTATTAGGAGGCACGAGCCTTGCGGGGGGAGAAGGCCATATTGCCGGGACTTTTATAGGGGCCCTGATAATTGGAGTGCTAAATAACGGGTTAAATTTGCTCAATGTCTCATCCTATTATCAGCAGTTTGTAAAGGGCGTAGTAATTCTGATTGCAGTCCTATTAGATAGGCGAAAGAGCTAAATTTTAGCTCTAGTAATAAAAAATATAAATAAGGGGGAGGTTTTTCAAAATGAAAAACTTTAGAAAGTTGTTGGCTCTATCATTAGTGGCGTTGTTAGCGGTTGGTGTTTTAACAGGTTGTGGAGGACAAAGTAATGAAGGCAATGGTGAGTCGGAAGCTCCAGAGCAGACTCAAACCAAAGGAAAAATTGGTTTAGTGATATCAACATTGAACAATCCATTTTTTGTTACTCTGAGAGAAGGAGTGGAAACAAAAGCTGCCGAACTGGGTTACGAATTGGTGGTACTCGATTCCCAGGATGAGTCTTCAAAAGAGTTATCTAATGTGGAGGACGTTTTGCAACAGGGGATAGATGTATTGTTGATAAATCCGGTAGACAGTGATGCAGTGGCAAATGCCGTAAAACTAGCCAATGACAAAAATGTTCCGGTTGTCACTCTTGACAGAAGTGCCAGCGACGGCGATGTGAAAGTACATATAGCATCGGACAATGTGGCTGGTGGCAAAATGGCCGGTGAGTTCATAATTCAACAATTAAATGGCAAAGGCAAAGTAGTTCAACTGCAGGGAATCCCGGGAACTTCTGCAGCAAGAGACAGAGGAAAAGGGTTCGAGGAAGCTATAAAAGATTCGGACATTGAAGTAATAGCATCTCAGCCGGCTGATTTTGACAGACAAAAAGGTCTGAGCGTCATGGAAAATATCTTACAAGCTCAACCGGAAATTGATGCTGTATTTTGCCAAAACGATGAAATGGCATTAGGAGCACTTCAGGCAATTGAAGCATCAGAAAGAGAAGGTATATTGGTAGTCGGCTTTGATGCTACAGATGATGCGGTAAAAGCTGTCGAAGAAGGTAAATTGGCTGCAACTATAGCCCAGATGCCGGAAGTTATAGGGTCTATGGGAGTGGAATATGCTCACAAGATAATGTCCGGAGAAAATGTGCCGGAATATGTACCTGTAGATTTGAGACTCGTTACAAAGTAAAGTTAGTGTAATTAATCAATTTCCTAACTTAATACCCATAAGCGCTTGCCTGCTTATCTGTCAATATCTTTTAAAAATGTCACCTAAAAATGGACCAAAACATAGTTAATTATCGCATGAAAATGTCA
>NZ_JAFFJA010000020.1 GCF_021991635.1 Tepidanaerobacter sp. GT38 | reverse complement strand
AAAAAATCTTTGAGCGGATTTTAACAGAAGCCATAGAGTGTGGCTTTATCTGTGCTGACGCTATCTTTATCGATGCCACCCATGTAAAAGCCAATGCCAACAAGAAGAAGTATATAAAGAAAATTGCTAAACAGCGGGTGCAACAAAGTAAAAAAGAGTTATTAGAAGAAATAAATCAAGAAAGGATTGCAAATGGTAAGAAACCCTTTGAAGAAGAACAAGACAGCGATGAAGATAATACAGGAGATACAAACAATACATCAGGAGACAGTAGCAAGGGAAAAGATAAGGTAATCAAGGAAAGCACAACTGACCCAGAAAGCGGGATGTTTCACAAAGGGGAAAAAGAAAAATGTTTTGCTTACACCGTAACGGTAGCCTGTGATCGTAATAACTTTGTTTTAGGATTAAAAGCAGCTCCTGGCAATCAACATGATAGTCAAGTATTCTCTGATGTATTTCAAAAAGTAGTTGGTAAACATCCTGAGATAGAAGCCGTAGTAGTAGATGCTGGATATAAGACACCGGCCATTTGCCGTGAAATCATAAAAGCTGGCAAAGACCCCATCATGCCTTACAAGAGGCCCATGACTAAAAAAGGCTTTTTTAAGAAACGTGACTATGTCTATGATGAGTATTACGATTGCATAATTTGTCCGAACAATCAAGTATTAACATATAGCACCACTGACAGAGGGGGCTACAGGCAATACAAAAGCGACCCTGAGATCTGCTGCCGATGCCCTTTAAGGGAAAAGTGCACCCAGAGCAAGAATATGACGAAAGTGGTTAGTAGGCATATATGGGAAGACTATGTGGAAATAGCAGAAGACCTAAGGCACACCAAGAGGGGACAAGACCTATACAAGATGCGTGGGGAGACGATAGAGAGAGTCTTTGCCGACGCTAAAGAGAAACATGGGATGCGTTACACACAATACCGAGGCTTGAGGAAAGTAGAACATTACCTCACGCTTGTTTTCGCATGCATGAATTTAAAGAAATTAGCGATATGGAAAAGAAAACAGAAGACAAAGCCACCTACACCACAGCCTGTAGTATCAGCTGTAGCTCTCGCATCATATTTTTTATCGCACATCAAAAAATGGCATCCAAGATTTTTTCTTGGATGCCATTTTTGTCTACAGTCTGAAAGGCCTCTTTAAGGCCTTTTTACATTTTAATCATTGTATGGTAAATGCCATTCATTCTTTTAATAACGAGTGTTTATACAAAATAAGAGATTTGGGCATGGGGGAAAGTTGCCTTTATTTTGTCTTCAAAGAATGCCTTCATTTCTGCCATCTGTGCTTCGGGATAAATAGATTTTCCGTAACCAAATTGACCGTACTTAAACTTTCTGTCTGTTTCATCAAGGGGAAGTTGTGTCTTTGGAAATACCTCTAAAATATTTTGCTTGGCCCTTTTGGTAAAGCGGTGGGTGATAAGTTCAAAGGCCGGCGGAGCACTTATTTTGCCCGAAAGCTGCAGTGCGAGACTTTCAAGCATATGGCCGTACTCCTGTTGCCACTCAGGATAATAGAATATGGGACCTACGATAAAACCCAGGGGATAACCTGCAGCAGCCACTTTTACAGCTGCCTTTATCCTCTCATCTAAAGGCGGGGTTCGGTGCTCAAATTTTCGTATAACGCTTTCCGAATTTATGCTAAATCTAAAGGTGGTATGGCCCTTGTGATTTACATCAAGGAGGGAATCTACGTTGGTAAACTTGGTTACAAACCTAAAGCGACCGAACTCTTCATCACCAAAAAATTCTATGGATTTTTTTAACAAGCCGCTGTAAGGCTCCACGGGCAGGGGATCGGATGTGGCGGAGCCTTCAAACACGGTTATGTCAGGCTTTCTTTCATTAATATAGTCCTTTGCCCGGGCCAGGATATCATCAATATTAACATACACTCTAATGTAAGGTTTTTTCCACAGCGTGGTATTTAGGTAACAGTACTCGCATTCTCCGATACAGCTGGTTACTAGCGGCAGCTGGTAATGGGCCGAAGGCTTGCAGGTCTGAAAGTCCAGGGTCCTCCTTATCCCCACCACCAAAGTCCTTTTCCCTTCAAGATAAGCCTCCTGTGCCGTCTTCCCGGGGATTCCGGTAACTCGGTTGTGGGAGCCTATAAAAGATGTTTCCACACCTAGTTCCTGCATTTTGTGATAGATGTGCTTTCCTATCGGGTAGTCTAGTGCATCTCGCTCAAATAACGCCCTTTTTGGTATGAATATATCCATGAAGCATCACCAGGATTAGTTTGCCCCTTTGAGCAAGTTTAAAACGCAGTTGGATTCAGCAAGATTTTTATTTTTTATCCAAGGAAAAGGAATTTGCAATTATGTTGACGGTAAAAAATGAGGCAGGAGAAATGAGGGGATTTAAATTGCGAAGATAAGTCGTTGCCAGTAGGCTCCAACATCTAACGGCAGGGAAATTGCCATGGCATAATCCCATAAAGATTGGGAGATATGGGGCTTTTTGGTAACATATGTAGTATTCTTTTATGTGATTTTGAGTTCAGTTGGCATATTAAACCATTTTAAGGTAATTTTAATCATGAATAACAATCCCTCTGCTTTGCAGAGGGATTGTGGCTTCAATAGGCTAGTATCAACACAACAACAGTTTATAACTGTGTTTTCCTTAAATTGTAATCATATTTATTTTGAGGATACGCCCGCTTCGGCGAAAGTGGCCATTTCCCTTAGTATCTTCAGACTTGCATCAACCAGATTCATGGCGAGAGCAGCGCCGGTACCTTCGCCCAAGCGCATATTCATAATTAACATGGGCTTTATTTTTAAGTATTCCAGCATGACCTTGTGACCGGGCTCTTCCGAAAGGTGAGAGCCAAGCATGTAGTTTTTGGCAAGGGGGGCAATTTCTGATGCAATTACCGCGGCAGCTCCTGAAATAAAGCCGTCGATTAGGACCGGTACCCGATTTGCTGCACAGGCAAGTATCACACCTGTCAAGCCGGCGATCTCCAAGCCTCCAACTTTGGCTAAAACCTCAATGGGCTTGGCAGGGTCTGGCTTATTTACCTCCAATGCTTTTTCTATAGCGGCTATCTTCTTTTTCAGTCCCTCGTCATCAACACCGGTGCCCCTGCCTACTACTTCTTTGACCGGGAGACCGCTGTACGTTGCTATGATGGCCGTGCTGGGGGAGGTATTTCCGATTCCCATTTCGCCGATGGCAATTAAACCCGCACCTTCGCTGATTGCTTCTTCTGTTATTTCAATACCGACCTCAATGGCCCTGATTGCTTCCTCCTCGGTCATAGCCGGACCTTCAGCCATGTTTTTTGTCCCGTAGGCTACCTTTCTTTTAATGATGTTTGGCACGTCCGGCAGGTCTGTGGCAACGCCGATATCCACCACGTAGAGCTTAGCATTCTCATGCCTGGTCAGCACGCTCATGGCAGCACCGCCGTTTACGAAGTTTAGCACCATTTGGGCAGTAACTTCCTGAGGATAAGGCGCCACACCTTCCTTGACGATGCCGTGGTCTCCTGCCATCAGGATAGCTGCTTTCTTCGGCAGTTCCGGAATCACCTGGCCCGTGATGCCGGCAATCTGCTTTGCGATAGTTTCAAGCATTCCCAAACTTCCCTGTGGCTTTGTCAGTTCATCCAGCCGTCTTTGGGTCTTTTCCATGACGGCCTCATCCAAGGGGTTAATTTTTTGTAAGGTCAGCTCAAGCTTGCTCATAACAATTCCTCCTGTAAATTTTATTATTATAAACTTTTTAAGTGCTTATAAGCGAGTTAGGTTAGTCTTGACAAGTCATTGCGTTGGGCCACTTGCAAGTCCTTATGGGTAACTTTAAAATGTCCCAACTGTATTAAAAAAGTCCTAAGATTGAATAGAATTCAATCTTAGGACTTTACCATCATCCTAAAAGACTCTCTTATTAGGCAGGTCTCCTGGCTCGCAGTTCATAGCCCATCCACGCCTTCCCAAAGGCTTTTGCCTCCAGTGGCATAATGTGGACGGCTCCTGCTTACAGTGGCGGGACCGCTCAGGACTTGCACCTGATTCCCTATTCTCCCCTAAACGGGCACCTAATAAGTTGTCATATTTATTTTCTAATATTTATATTCACCGCAAAAAAGGATTTTCCTTCTTTTTAGTGTCAGTAAAAACAAAATCCTGCATGTAAAAATTGATGTTAAGAATGAAAGTTAAAACAAATCAATTTTAAGATAAGAAGGACTTTCACAGACATTAAAGAAGTAATTAATATTACAATTTTTTAAGGGAGTATATGCCATGTCAACCATAATCGAAAATGACTTTGTCAGGGAACAGTTAAATGCCATACTGGAATCCAGTTATGACGGCATTTATATTACCGATGGCAAAGGGAGGTTTTTGAACATTAATGACAGGCTTCTCCAGATGTCGGGATATACAAAGGAAGAGGTAATAGGAACCTATGCTCAGGACCTTGTCAAAACCGGAGTTATTGACAAGTCCGTCGTGGAGATGGTTATAGAGCGAAAAGAGCGCGTTACGATTACTCAAAGCCTTAAGGGCTTGACCGTAAAGGAAATCATGGTG
>NZ_JAFFJA010000019.1 GCF_021991635.1 Tepidanaerobacter sp. GT38 | reverse complement strand
TTTTTCAAAACTACTACTGATTTTTTTGTATGATTTCCTGTATAATTAGTTCCATAAGGGTATCTCCTTTTCTGTGATTTTTTGTGGTTCTTGCAGATTATATCATATCACAGAGGAGATACTCTTATCTTTTATTTTTTCCTTTTTTCCCAAAGTAATTTTACACTAAGCTGATTTTCCGTAAAACATTTAAGGCAAAAACATAGGGCAAAACTAAACAATGCAAATGACGTCTAAGTCGAATGTCGAAGAAGATTGTGGGATTTTTCTTGGATTTTTGCTGCAATTTATTACAAAAAATACGGTGTTGTTTTATTAAAATGTAATAGGGGAAAAAACCATTTTTTATAGGAGAGAAGCTCTATGTATTTTCTGCAAAAAAAAGACTTATTAAAACCTAAAACCTATTGCAGCATTAAAGCAATTGATGGGGGCAATTACTATGATTTTATTGTGACAAGCATATTAAGGGATGCATTCATTGTCCAAGCTTTGAAAAAAAATGATGCCCCTTGTTGGAAATCAAAAGATAAAATAGAGGTGCAAATCCTTTCTGATTCAGCTATCTACGAATTCTCATCATCGGTCATATGTTCCATAAACACTAACTCGCCCATATACGTTTTAGAATCACCACAACATATAAAGCGAATCCAGAGGAGACAATATGTAAGGTACAATTATGGTTTAACACTCTTTTTTTCGCCTGTGGAAAATAAAAACCAATGGAAACTGATATGCCCGCGCATAAAAGCTAAAACCTTAAATATCAGCGGCGGAGGTCTGTGCTTAACCTGGTCAAGGCCACTGCAGGAAAAGACTCTTGTGGCAATCACAATGAGTTTACCCTTTGACAAGAGTTCCCCCGAGGAAGAAATCTTAATACAGGCACTGGGGGAGGTTAGAAGGTGTGTAGAGTACAATGGAAAATACAGTATAGGTGTCGAATTTAAAGAAATTGACAAAAGAGACAGGGAGAAAATAATTGGTTTTATCTTTGAACAAATGAGAAAGGATGCAAAATCAAGGCGGAGCTTTGCAAGGATTTTTTAGGCTACTCCTGCCATTTCCATTTTGAAAAACACATATTAGTTGAGTATACAACATATTGAGCTGTATCATCATTTATAAATCTATGTAAAGCCCCCATTTGGTTTTCTTTGTCTTCCCGAAAGCCTCTGCTCTCCATATAATCACTCAATGAAACACTTGGCTTTGCCAAAATAACTTTAGGATATTTTTGTATTTCTACATATTCTTTCTCTGTAAACAATATCTGGAATAATCCCCTTGCAGTAGATAATGGATTAAGGACGCTAAATTTATAATATGAGATGAACGAACTTAGACCAATAACGACAATCAGCAAAAGAAATTGCACTATGATAATTTTTGCTTTTTTATTTTTGCCCACTTTAGACCTCCTATTCCATTAAAAACCCTTACGTAAAGCCACACTATTTAATGATTACTTCTCCTTCATATTGTATTTACTCGACCTTAGATTCATCAACCTGTTTTGACGAATAAATAGTATTTGTTTCGATTTAATGATACCACTTTTTGTTTAATAGCAAAATGAGTTTAAAATAAGTTTTTTGATACGAGTTAGATGTAAAAAAGCACCTTTCTTATATTTGCTAGAGTATAAGAAAGGTGCTTTTCAATTTCAATATTTAATTTTATGTAGGTAGGATTAAATCTTTCCTACCAAGTCAATACCGGGTTTGAGGGTTTTAGATCCTGGACGCCATTTAGCAGGGCAAACTTCATCTCCATGCTCTGCTACATACTGAGCAGCTTGAACTTTGCGCAACAGTTCTGCAGCATTTCTGCCGATGCTGTTGTCATTGACTTCGTAAGCTACGATTTTCCCTGCCGGATTGATTATAAAGCTTCCGCGGAGGGCCATTCCTTCTTCTTCAATATACACATCAAAATCTCTTGAGAGCTTTCCTGTTGGATCTGCCAGCATGGGGAATTTAATCTTCTTAATAGTGTCAGATGCATCATGCCAAGCTTTATGAACAAAATGGCTGTCTGTTGATACGGAATATATTTCTGCACCTATCTTTTTGAATTCTTCATAAAGATCAGCTAAGTCCTCTAATTCTGTCGGGCATACAAAGGTGAAGTCGGCAGGGTAAAATACAAACACTGACCATTTGCCCAGCAAATCCGACTTGCTGACATCCTTAAATTCTCCGTCAACAAAAGCCTTTACAGTAAAATCTGATACTTCCTTTCCAATAAGCGCCATAAAAATATCTCCTCCCGCTTAATGATTTTTTTTATCCGGCAAATTGCCGGTGATGTGCTAAATATATTTTTCATAAAGTTATTGTGAAAAATATATATATTTTATTCCTACTCTTAAATTAATTAGTAATGATTATTGTTATTATTATTATAAATAATCATTCTCAATTTGTCAACAGTTTTATAAAAACTTTGTTGTTATTCTGTGATA
>NZ_JAFFJA010000018.1 GCF_021991635.1 Tepidanaerobacter sp. GT38 | reverse complement strand
CCAGAAAGGAAGATTACCATGAGGAGAATATTGACAGCCTTACTGATTTGCCGTATCCCTTTAAATGTCATATATATAAAGAAATTTAAACTTACCTAATATCCTCGCATACTAAAGCGAGGATATTAGGTATTATATAACAATAAATTATTTTAAGGGTTATCATACCCAACCTCTCAATTTCATATTGTCAGCTAATCGCTTAATTGCGACTAAATAAGCAGCTTGTCTTAAACTCACATTGGCTTCTTTATGCATGCCATATACATCATCAAAGGCTTTTATTAAAATATTTTCTAGTTTACTATTTACTTCTTCTACGGTCCAGTAAAAATTCATCAGATTTTGTACCCATTCAAAGTATGAAGCCGTAACGCCACCTGCGTTGCAAAGTATGTCAGGGAACACTGTTATTCCTTTTTCAGCAAGGATTTTATCAGCTCCAGGTGTAATAGGACCGTTGGCTGCTTCTACAATGATTTTTGCTTTTATGTTAGGAGCATTATTTTCGTCTATAGCATTTTCAAGGGCTGCTGGAATAAGTATATCTACATCGTCAAGGGCCCAAAATTCATCAAGACTAATCCTTTTAGCTTCTGGGAAATTTAGTATAGTGCCATTTTTAGCTTTATAATCAAAGAGTTTTTCTATATCTAGACCTTGTTCATTGTATAACGCATATGTTCCGATATCTTTGTCCCATTCTCCTACGGCTACTATTTTTGCTCCGTTTTTGCTGCAGTATAATGCAGTATAACTGCCCACATTGCCAAAACCTTGAATGGCTATGTTTGTTTTGGAAATATCCATTTTCATTACTTCACAGACTTTTTTTACGGCTACCGTTACGCCATATCCGGTTGCCTGTACCCTTCCATAAGAACCTCCCAATGAAATGGGTTTTCCAGTAACTACTCCGGGAACGTTATAACCCTTTATCTTGCTAAATTCATCCATAAACCAAGCCATTATTTGTGCATTTGTATTAACATCAGGGGCAGGTATATCTTTTTCAGGTCCAATAATAGGACTAATTGCTCTTAGATAACTGCGAGTAAGTCTCTCTAATTCAGTTTTAGACAACTCTGCAGGATTGCAGCAAACGCCTCCTTTGCCTCCGCCGTAAGGAATTCCCACGACAGCACATTTAAATGTCATCCACATCGCGAGGCCTTTTACTTCATCAAGGGTAACATCTGGATGAAATCTAAATCCGCCTTTAGCAGGCCCCATTATAGTACAGTGTTGAGCTCGATATCCTGTGAAGGTTCTTATGGTTCCGTCATCCATTCTTACTGGAACTTGAACAACAAGCACTCTTTCGGGTTCTTTTAAAAGTTCATAATAGGAATTGTCCAAGCCAAGCTTTTCACATGCAAGTTTAATTTCATTTTGAACAGCCTCTACCGGGCTAATTTTTTTAGACATCGGTTTGACCCCTTTCACAATAATTATTCTTTTCAACTTACTAATTTGTAGCCTTCGTAAAGGGCCTTCTTGTTTAATTCCTCGGTGCCTTTAGGAACTCTATCTAATACAGCCTTTTCTATAGCTTCTTTTGAAACTATTTTGGTTGCTGAAATCAAAGTTCCCAGCGCTACTATATTAGCGACAATAGACTTGCCAACTTTTTCTTGGGCAGTCTTAAGTATAGGCACACTTAGAATCTTATAAGGGCCATCAGGTTTCTCTATGCTGGAATCTAAGATAAGTAACCCGTTCTCCTTTAGACCATTTTTGTATTTTAGCATAGCTTCTTCTGTTAATGCTAGCAATATGTCAGATTTAGATACTTTTGGATAGTCAATGCTTTCGTTGCTAATAATCACCTCTGATCTACTGGCACCGCCACGGGCTTCAGGACCATAAGATTGGGTTTGAACTGCGTTTTTTCCATCTAAAATTGCGGCTTCTGCCAATATAATCCCTGCAAGAATTAAGCCTTGACCCCCTGAACCACTTAACCTTATTTCAATCCTTTCGTCCACTTATTTCCCCCCCTGTGCCGTTTTTATAATTTTAGCGTATTCTTCGGTAAACTCAAGCGCATTTTCTTCATAAAACTCACCAATAACGATCTTACCAGAGAGTTCTTCTGCAGACAGCTTCTCTGCTGTCTTTACTGTGATCGACATGTCGCGGATTTTTTCCATCATTGCCACAGGTGTTGGCACTTTATTTTTCCTGCCAAAATAGGTAGGACATATATCAGCTACATCAACAAAAGAAAAACCTTTATGTTTTAGGGCTTTTTCTATTAATTTTATTAATTGTGGAACATGATACACTGTTCCTCGTGCCACATAGGTAGCACCAGCAGATTGAGCCAATTTGCACAAATCAAAATTTCTGTCGATATTTCCATAAGGTGCTGTAGTTGCGAAGGCTCCTTTAGGTGTCATTGGTGAATACTGGCCGCTAGTCATACCGTAAATACTATTGTTAAATACAATTGTAGTAATATCTATATTTCTACGAGCAGCGTGAATCAAATGATTACCACCTATTGCCGCACAATCTCCATCACCTGTAAGAACTATAACTTTCAGTTCGGGGTTTGCCATTTTAATACCAGTTGCAAAAGCCAGGGCACGTCCGTGAGTGGTATGTAAAGTATTAAAATTCATATATCCCGGAGCTCTGGAGGAACAGCCGATTCCAGACACTATGCATATTTTGTTCTGATCGAGTTTTAGATTGTCTATAGCACGAATTACAGCTCCAGTTATTATTCCGTGACCACAACCTGGACACCAAATATGTGGAAGCTTATCTTTTCTAAAATATCTCTCAAGCTCCTTACGCATTTACTGCCACCTCCCTGACTTTGTCTATAACTTCTTGTGGAGTAATAAGTTCTCCATTATACTTATTCAATCCATAAACCTTAAATACCCCATCAGCAGAGGCTTTAACAGTCTCTATCAACTGACCGTAGTTCATCTCTGCTACAATTAGATTCTTTGTGGCTGTTTGAGTTAGTTCGTTTATAGCTTTGTGGGGAAAAGGCCATATGGTTTTTAGCCTGAGCATACCCACTTTAAATCCTTCTTGCCTTAAAAGCTTTACTGCCCTTAATACCGAACGTGCGGTAGAACCGAAAGTTACTATTACCGTATTGGCATCTGCTGTATCCACAGTTTCATATTCAATAATATCGTCTAAATTGTTATAAATCTTATTCATTAATCTATTTAACAAATTCTCCGTAACTTTAGGGTCGGTAGATGGAAACCCAGTTTCATCATGAATTAGACCTGTTACGTGAAAAGGAGTACCATCACCAAAGGCTGCCATAGGTGGTATGCCATCACCATCATAATCTTTATATGGTTTATAATCAGGAAGAGAAGCTTTAGGTTTTTTTCTATTTATTATTTCAATATTTAATTCTTCTGGCAATTCTACTTTTTCTCTCATATGTGCTACAACTTCATCCATGAGTAAAATACAGGGAACTCTATACTTTTCTGATAAGTTAAATGCCTTGATGGTCATATCAAATACTTCTCTTACACTAGATGGCGAAATAACTATAATTGGATGATCTCCATGAGTTCCCCATCTAGCTTGCATTACATCACCTTGAGCTGGTAATGTGGGCAAACCAGTACTAGGGCCTCCTCTTTGAACATTTACGATAACGCATGGGACTTCCGTAAGGCAAGCAAATCCTATATTCTCCTGTTTCAGGGAAAAACCCGGTCCACTGGTTGCGGTCATAGCTTTAAGCCCTGCTAGAGATGCACCTATTACAGCTCCCATACTGGCTATTTCGTCTTCCATCTGAATAAACTTTCCACCAACCTTAGGAAGCTTTTCGGCTGATAACTCAGCGATTTCGGTAGATGGTGTTATGGGATATCCAGCATAAAAACGCATACCAGCAGCTATTGCGCCTTCAACACAGGCCTCATTTCCCTGCATTAACATTACTCTTTTGCCCAATATCGTCACCTCCCACTATTATAGCATAATCAGGGCATCTCAATTCGCATAATTTACAATTGATACATGCACTTAAATTAACAACTACTGGTTTGTTGCCCTCAGAAGCAAAAACTTTTTTAGGGCAAAAAGCTATGCACAGTCCACACCTTTTGCAAGCCTTTTCATCAATTAGGATTCTTATACCTTTTTCCGTCAAAATATCACCCCAACTTAGATTTATCTTTTGTTATAGATGTATTTAATAAATTAATAGAGCCAGCATCGGGAACAAATATAAACTCAATAATATTCTGATTGTTTTTTAGATAAGGCGTCACATGTTTCTTTCTACCTGGTGAAACAATAACTGTATCTACTTGTTCTAAAAACCGTATTATTTCGGAGGGTTTTGTCGCAGTTGATTTTATGATACTTTTAAAATTAAGCCCTGCCTCAAAAATAACCCGTTCTACTTTGTTTGCAAAATTCTCTGAGATTGTCAAAATGCCAATTGAGCTCTGTTTTGGTACTCTTGCTATTTTAATAATGCTTTCCAATTGAGGGTGCAAAGCAATCGGAAGTATGTTGATTTTTTGATTACTAATGATTTGCCTGACTTCATCAATGTGAAATAACGTTGTAATTAAAAAATCATAATCCTTTAGCTTTTGTGGAATATTTGCAAAGTCTTTTTTAAAATCTTGCAATAATACTGGTGTAATAGTTACACCTGCTCCCAATTCCAGCTCTTTACAAAAATAATCAAGTTGCTCTTTATTACATTCTACAATCATTATCTTAAGCTTATGGAGCTTTTGTTTATATTCTTTTACCCTTTGACTGCATAGGCTTAAAAAAGCATCAGGATCAACGCCCTTTTTTAAACATGAATTAAGGCATTCATCAATAACTTGCATAATACTTTCATAATTTGTCTTATCACTAGTTGGCATTTTTATGACAAAAGTTCCTCGACCTCTATGGGAAGACAGGATACCCTCCTTTTCTAATTCCTCATATGCAAGACTTACAGTCTTTCTGCTAACGCCTATTTCTTCAGCTAATTCCCTTTCAGAAGGCAATCTATGTCCAATAGGCAAATTGCCGTCTTCAATGTATTTTTTTATATGATCTTTTATTTGAAGGTAAAGAGGAATATTATTTGCTTTAAAATTTACCATATTTATCACCTGAGAGATTATTGGCTCTTAAGGAGTCCTTTTAATTAAAATATATTCTACATTATTATTAATATTCCTGCATAAATTTAAAAAAAATTAAGCCAGTTAATACGAATTGGCTTATTGTATACATGAATAAAATTTTAATTGTTTACATTTTTACCTTTGCTTTATCTTTAAGTTTGGTTACGTACTCAATTGGAACGTTTAAAGTGCCAAGTAGAAGAGGCTCCTCTCCATGTGAATCTGAACCTCCTGTCAAAAGTAAATTATTTTCTAGAGCCAATTTTGTATAACAATCAGTATGAATTTGCGTGTGATCCTTGTGAATTACTTCAATGCCCATAATTCCACTTTCGATTAATTCGTGTATAATGCTGTCGTTTTCAAGTAAGCCGGGATGAGCAAGTACTGGTATACCATCACTATTTTTAATTAATTTGATAGCATCTGAAGGTGTCAATTTTTTTCTCGGCACATAAGCAGGTCTGCCTTTGCTTAAATATTTATCGAAAGCTTCTTTAATTGAAGTTACATATCCTTTTTCTATGAGTGCCAATGCAACATGGGGTCTTCCTACAGAAGAGCCCCGGGCTTTTTCTTGGACGTCTTTAATATTTATCAGTACACCTATATTGTTTAGTTTGTAAATGATTTTTTCCAATCTTTGTTGCCTGTTTTGTTGTAAGTCTAAAAGTTCTTTTTTTAGATTTAAATCTTTATAATCTATATAATATCCTAAAATGTGTACCTCCTGACCGTCGTAATATGTGCTTAATTCTATGCCAGGTATTACTTCAAACCCTTCGTATTTTCTAGCTTCAATTATTGCGGGCAAAATGCCATCCACGGTATCATGATCGGTAATTGCTATTGCTTGTAAATTGCGGTCGATAGCTTTTTTTACTACTTGCTCAGGTGTCAGCAGGCCATCAGAATAGGTCGTGTGTATATGAAGATCTACTTTCATTTGTACCACCACTTTCTATACAAAAATAGACGGCATTAAATTTTTAATTTATGCCGTCATTATTTTTCTTATTAAATAATTTTTAATAAAACTTACCCGTTAACGAGGCTCCACAATTAATTTTATAGCTGTCCTTTCCTGGCCATCGATTTCAATATCCGTAAAGGCCGGAATGCAAATCAAGTCGATTCCACTTGGTGCAACAAACCCTCTTGCAATTGCTACTGCCTTCACTGCTTGATTTAGTGCTCCGGCACCAACAGCCTGAATTTCAGCTCCTCCGCGTTCCCTCAATACGCCTGCCAAAGCACCTGCCACCGAATTCGGATTGGATTTTGCTGATACCTTTAAAACTTCCATTATTTAATTCCTCCCTGCAATTTTTGCTTCTTATGTTATTTATTCTATATTTTAATCAAAAATCCTTGTTGTTTTAAAAAATTTTAAAAAAAATTTTAGTTTTCCATAGTCTCTCTGATTCTGTAAATGGCTATAGCTTTGCCTGTTAACTCGTTTACCTCTACTAAGATCCCGTTAAGTTCGGCAGGGCCTTTGGCAACCTCAAACCTAACAGGTAACTGTGTAATAAATTTATTTATTACACTTTCTTTATCTATACCCAAAACGGAATCGACAGGTCCAGTCATGCCGATATCAGTGATATAAGCTGTGCCATTTGGAAGAATTTTTTCATCAGCGGTTTGTACATGTGTGTGGGTTCCTGCTACCAATGTAACTTTGCCGTCAAGGTACCAACCCATTGCAATTTTTTCAGATGTGGCTTCTGCATGAAAATCTACAATAATGATATTAGTAACTCTGCTAATTTTTTGTATAATTTCATCTGCAGTTCTAAAGGGGCAATCCAACGGCGGCATAAAAGTTCTGCCTGATATGTTTAAAATACCAATCATCCCTTTACCTGTCTGCACAATTTGGTATCCTTTTCCTGGCGCAGTAGAAGGATAATTAGCAGGTCTTATCATTCGATTTTCTGTTTCAATAAAATTAAAAACATCTTTATTGTCCCAAATATGATTTCCCATAGTCAAGAAATCAATACCACTAATAAAAAGTTCCTGAGCAATTTTTTCTGTTATTCCATTTCCACCTGCAGCATTTTCGCCATTGGCGATAACAAAGTCTGCCTCGTACTTGTTTTTTATATTTAATAGTTTCTCTCTGATAATTGTTCTACCGGGTCTACCGACAATATCACCAATCATTAATATTCTTAGCATTAAATTTATTCAGCCCCTATTTTTGTTTTTCAAACTCGCAATCAAAGTTAGTATACTTTTATATTGCTTTCAATCAACTGTAATTATGTAAATATAAAACTACTTAAGCCCATAACAATGGCTTTATTTAAATAAAGTGCGCACTTTGCGCACTTTATTTTGCATATTCTATTGCTCTGGTTTCCCTAATAACATTGACTTTTATTTGGCCGGGATATTCCAATTCCTCTTCTATTTTTTTGGAAATCTCTCTGGCCATTTCTATAACACCTAAATCATCAACAGTTTCCGGCTTTACCATAATACGAATTTCTCGACCGGCTTGTATTGCATAAGATTTCTCAACACCTGCAAAAGAATTTGCAATTTCTTCAAGTTTTTCAAGTCTTTTAATATAAGCTTCCAAAGTTTCTCTTCTTGCACCAGGCCTTGCTGCTGAAACTGCATCGGCTGCTTGAACTAAAATTGCTTCTATGGTTTGTGGTTCAACGTCATTATGGTGCGATGCTATAGCATTGACAACCTCAGGAGGTTCTCCATATTTTTTAGCCAGTTCAGCTCCAACCAAAGCATGGGGGCCCTCCATGTCCTGATCAACGCTTTTTCCTATATCGTGCAACAAACCAGCTCTCTTAGTAAGTTTAACATCTACACCTAATTCTGCTGCCATAGCCCCAGCTAAGTGAGCAACTTCTATAGAATGTTGCAATACATTTTGACCGTAACTGGTTCTGAAATATAATTTACCCAGATGCTTGACAAGATCACTGTGAAGGCCGTGAATACCTGTATCAAAAGTAGCTTTTTCACCCTCTTCTCTTATTATGTTATCTACTTCTTTTTGAGCTTTTTCAACCATTTCTTCGATCCTTGCTGGGTGAATCCTTCCGTCTAAAATCAATTTTTCCAGGGCAATTTTTGCTACCTGTCGTCTAATTGGGTCAAAGCCTGAAAGAATAACGGCTTCTGGAGTATCGTCTATTATTAAATCTATACCGGTAAGGGTTTCTAAAGCCCTAATATTCCGACCTTCTCTTCCAATAATCCGGCCTTTCATTTCATCATTGGGAAGAGTAACTACTGAAACTGTGGTCTCAGCAACAATGTCAGCTGCACACTTTTGAATGGCGCATGTGATAATTTCTCTTGCTCTTTTTTGTGCTTCTTCCTTTGCTTGGTTTTCAATTTCTTTAATCATTATAGCAGCATCATGTCGTATCTCATCTTTTATTCTATTTAGTAAAAACTCTTTAGCTTCCTCTGTAGTTAATCCTGCGATGCGCTCAAGTTCTGATAATTGCTGGGAGTATAATTCATTAACTTTCTCGTAAAGCTGATTTATTTCGCTTTGTTTTTTTGCTATGGCTTCTTCTTTTTTTTCTATAGAATCCAACTTTCTGTCGAGAGCTTCTTCTTTCTGGATTAATCTTCTTTCAGTGCGCTGCAGTTCATTTCTTCTCTCGCGCTGTTCTTTTTCAGCTTCATTCTTAAGCTTTAAGATCTCTTCTTTTGCCTCAATAAGGGATTCCCTTTTAATGGATTCGGCCTGGTTTTCGGCTTCTTCTATAATTTTCCTTGCCGATTCCTCAGCCGAGTTTATTTTAGCTTCAGCAATATATTTGCGGATAAGGTATCCGGCGATTGTAGCTATTGTTCCGATTATTAAATTCAATATTAAGTTTGCACCGTTGATACTTTTCACCTCCTGTAGATAAAACAATAAAAACCGAGGGGAACTCGGTTTTTTTAATTAAATAGAGAATACTCTAATTTAATTTACTATCGTGCCCCCGAACCATCAGGCTTAAGCTAAAACATAGTTTCTGTACTACTATAATTTTATACTTTTTTAATAACCATGTCAAGGAAAAGGTATCCTAATTGTATGTAAGACAAGGTCTTGACGGCAATAGCTTATTCTAAACCAAATTCAGTTACTTCACTGATACCGTTTTTTAATTCAACCTTATAGGCCAAGTCGGCAATCTCGCTCAGGTATTGGTTATGAGTTACCATTATAATTTGGCGGTGAAACACATCACTAATCTGTTTTAAAAATTGAGCAACATTATTTATATATTCATTACTGACATGTTTTGCTGGTTCATCTAAAATAAGTGGACCATCCTTGTATAAATCCGTACTTTGTATAACTGCAATTCTCAGAGCCAGCGATATTACATCAACGACTCCGCCACCTCTAGCATCCTGGGGTTTGGTTTTAATTTTTACATCATCATATGTGGAAACAACGTAAAACTCTGCATTGGTTTTACCACGAACTTCACTTAACTCAATTTCAAATTCTAGATTTGGCCCAAAGACAAACTGAAGACAATGGGTAACCAACATTTCTATTTGTTGTTTGATTTGTTCCCGCGCATATTCGGAGGCTCTTTGAAGTAGTAATCTCACCTGCTCCAGTACATCAATTAAATTTGCCACTTCCTCAAGTTCGTTTTGCTTGGCATTTAAATCTTTTTCTAGTTTTTCCTTAATGTTTTTCTTCATGGCATATTCAACCATTAACTGTTGTGTATACTTTTCAATTTCCTCTATAGATTTATCAAATTCTAAAGTCATATTTATCCCTCTAAATTCTCAGGAAGTAAGTCTTTTGCTTTTTTTAATAAGTCGTTGATTTCATTACTGATTTTTTCAATCTCTCTATCCAGGTCTTCGGGCTTCACATTAAGTTTACTCAATTCATCTAGAAGTGCTTGTCGTTGCTTTTGTAATTCCTCCAGGCGAACTTCAGCTTTATATCGCATAGCCTTGGCTTTATCAATTTTTTCTTTTAGCTGGTGAATCTCTTTTTCTGGATCCATCATCTTCACCTCTTAAAAGATCAATATAATATATCAGAAACGATTTTCTGTATTGTATTCTTATCAATTGGCTTTAGACATGTAGGGCATATGGAAAATTTTTCAAGTATCCGGCTATATTCTTTTGCCATTGCAGTAAGACTTTCCTCAAGGTTTTGTAGATAAGCCTTACCTTTACTAATAGAAGAATCAACAGTGGCAATTGACTCTTTAGTCTTTTGAAGAAATAAGAGTGTTGTCATTTTCTGCAACAGGTGATTTAAATATAGTTCGGACTTTTCTATTTTGGTATATAGAGCTACTTCTTGTTTTTGAAGTTCTAACTGATGGTTTATTAATTCCCATTTGCTGCGACTTGATATGTAGTTTTTAGCTACTTCAAATAATTTTTCAGCTTCGTGCAAGGTCTTGTGGGCCATGTGGATATTTGCCGTGTTTTGTATTACTTTTTTAATTTGTTGTGTATTTTTATCAATATCTTTTAAACTTAAATTAATCTTAATTAATTTGTTTTGCATCTGATTAAATTCCAATATGGTTGTATAAAGACGTTCTACGGGTGGTAAATTTTGTGTCATGTTTATAACTTTCTGTTCAGCTTCAATGGAATCCGTAATTGTCATAAGTTTATTCTTTATTTGACATAAGTATTGATATTTACTGTATAGCCCATCGATGACTTTCATATTTTGTTCTGCAGTTTCAATGAAATTCAGTTTAAGCAATATATCCTGATTTTTGTTTATCTCGCGATTGGTTGGCTCAAATTCCTCTTTCAGTTGAGTTAGCTTTAATAAAATATTCCTTTTCTGCTTTAATTTTTCTAAAATGTTATTTAGGTGAGAAATTTTTTTTGCAATCTCGTCAATGTCTTTATAAGACTCCAGTTCAGTGGTCAATTGTGATATATTTCTTTCCAGTAATTTATATCGCTGTTGGTAATCCATCAAATCTTTTAAGGTAATTCTTTGAGCAGCATCTATAATATGGATTCCCACCAGCCTTCCTAAAGCCTTTGCCTTATTGCTTCCGCTTTCAGATATCAAAAAAGGTGGTTCCAGCTGTTCTGCAAGGTTTGCCGCTGATGTAGCATCTCTGTCTATGTATACTTTAGGTATGCCGTGTACTTTCACTATTTCCAAGGGTACGGTGTTCCCAAACCCTTCGAAAATTTGTTCCTGACCATTTTGTTTTAATATATATCGATTACGATGGCCGTCCCTTTCACGGATTATTACAGAACCATCTCTCATCTCGAGCTCAACGCGACAATTTTTGCAACCAGCAGTTATAAAATCTGTGCCTCTAGGTTCATTATAAAGTACCCATTTAAGAGCTCTGATAATAGCACTTTTCCCTTGGTCGGTCTGTCCTAATATTACAGTTAAACCTTCATGGAAATTGATATGGGTTTCTTTATGCGATTGAAAGTTTATTAATTTAAGGCTTTTTATGAATCCCAAAATTAGCCCACCTCAAGCCAATCTTCATTGCCCAAAAGTTCTTGAGCTTGGCCTATTCTTTTTAAAGCTTCTTTAATTACCTCTTCTTTTAAGTTTTGTTGTTTAGAAATCTGTTCTATAATGTTATTAATGTCAAAAGTATCATAATTACCGGTAGAATTAACACTTTGTATAAACTCTGAAAGCTTTCTTTCTCTAAATGCCATAGTTTCTACTTTTGTCCTATCTAAGACTTCTTCGCCAGGGAGTGCTCTTTTAAGGTAGAGCTCCTGTATTTTTATTTCATTTTGTAAATCTAACAATACTACTTTTGGCATTCTCAGTAATTCATTTAAACTGTTGTTGATTCTAACTAAGCTCCCTGGATTGATAAAGTATTTGTTATCTATGCATTTTGTAGTAAACCCTGAATGATAATGGCCACTTAGAGTAATATCAGCTTCAGTATCCAGTATATCTTCTATTAGCGTATAAGCCATCCCCTCAAAAAAAGGCTTTTCCAAAAGCATTCCGTGAACTATATGTACAGCAACATCTACATCTTTATCCTTTTTTACAATATAACTTTGCTTACCACTATCCACATCTAAACCGTAGAAATAGTGCTGACCGGTCAGCTGTATTTTTTTATTACCATCTTTAAAATATAGCTTTTCTCCTGGACTAAGTAATCTTATTATACCGGCACCATCTAACAGGCCAAGCATTGTCCTATTTAGAGTAACCGGATTCTGGCCGAACATATCGTGATTTCCCGCGACAGCATAAATAGGCAGCGAGTACCTGTCTATTAATACTATAAAATCTCTAACTAAAGAAGGGGCAATATCGGGTCTGTCAAAAATGTCCCCACCGTGGATCAAAATGTCTACATCATTTTCCTTAGCAATATCAAAAACTTCCTCTAATTTCCGAAATATTGTATCTACAAAATTATCTTTTCTGTTTTGAGGATTTGTGCCGCGAATATGGGTGTCTGTAAAAAATAACATTCGCATTTTATGCGCCTTCTTTTGATTCTGTAGTGCTTTCGGATTCAGGCTTAATGATATTATATTTTTGTTTTATTTGTCGCTCCAAATCCATTAGTATATCCTGGTGTTCTCTTAAAAATTGCTT
Source organism: Tepidanaerobacter sp. GT38 (assembly GCF_021991635.1). Classification (GTDB taxonomy): domain Bacteria; phylum Bacillota; class Thermosediminibacteria; order Thermosediminibacterales; family Tepidanaerobacteraceae; genus DTU063. The sequence goes on along the minus strand of NZ_JAFFJA010000018.1, from coordinate 64,829 downwards.
GGCATTTTCTCTGCCTTGACCGATTCTTTCATTTCCGTAAGAGTACCAAGCACCGCTTTTTTGAATAAGACCTTCCTCAACGGCAAAATCCAGTACACACCCTTCTCTTGATATGCCTTCTCCATAAATTATATCGAATTCTGCCTGTTTAAAAGGTGGGGCTACTTTGTTTTTAACTACCTTAACTTTAGTCCTGTTTCCTAACATCTGCTCGCCTTGTTTTAAAATTTCACTTTTGCGGACTTCTAAGCGCACTGAAGCGTAAAATTTCAAGGCTCTGCCCCCAGGTGTGGTTTCAGGAGTTCCAAACATTATTCCAACTTTTTCTCTGAGCTGATTTATAAAAATAGCTACTGTCCTTGATTTGCTAATAGCACCTGCCAGCTTTCTTAAAGCTTGAGACATGAGTCTCGCCTGTAAGCCAACATGTTGTTCTCCCATTTCTCCATCTATTTCGGCTTTCGGAACTAAAGCCGCTACTGAGTCAATTACTATCACATCTACTGCACCACTTCTAACCAGTGCCTCTGCAATTTCCAATGCCTGTTCACCTGTATCAGGTTGAGAGATCAGCAAATTATCTGTATCTACTCCTAAATTTTTTGCATAAGTGGGATCTAGGGCATGTTCTGCATCAATAAAAGCTGCTGTGCCTCCCATTTTTTGTGCTTCAGCAATAATATGTAGAGCAACGGTAGTTTTTCCTGAAGACTCTGGCCCATATATTTCTATTATCCTGCCTCTTGGAACTCCTCCAATTCCCAATGCCAAATCTAAGGGCAAAGCACCGGTAGGGATGACTTCAATATTAAATTTTGCCGCGGCATCCCCTAATCTCATTATGGAACCCTTGCCAAATTGCCTTTCAATTTGAGCAATAGCAGTTTCTAAGGCTTTGTTTTTTTCTGTCATCTTTTTTAAAACCTCCAAACTTCTTTTGTAAATTAAACGTTTAAATAATATAAATTAGCCGAGTTTAAAACTATAAAGTTCTGTATAAAGCGGACCATCAGAAAATAATTCACTTTTCATTAAAAAAATTTCCGTTACTAAAAAAGAAGCTTTAAAATCTTGAATTTTTACAGTTTCGGGCTTAATTATTAATGGAGTCTTAAATCTACCAATTGTCAGATGTGGCGAAAAAGGCTTTCTATCATATTGTATATTACACTCAGTAAGGCCTCTGTCAATATCCTGTTTCAGCTTCAAAAGTATAGGTTGTTCTTTTATACCTAACCAAAAAACCTTGGGATTTTTTATATTTGGAAAAAATCCTGTTCCGGATAATTCTATGGGAAAAGATGCGTGTTTTGATGCTACACTCTCTAGCATGTTTTTTACGGATAAAATATCTTCATCTGTAATTTCTCCTAAAAAGGCAAGTGTAATATGAAAATTTTCAGGTCTTACCCATTTTATGCCTTCAAATTTTTGATTTAAATGGTTTTGCAATATGAAGTCTTTAATTTCGGCTTTAACAGATGAATCTAAATTTATTGCTATAAAACACCTCATTTTCGGTCCTCCTGGTCAAAGAAAATCCTTTCCACCTGAAAACCTGCTTTGAGATTTGAAATTTTGATTATGTCTGCTGCAAATAACTGAGGTTTTTTTAGAGCTTCATCATTCTTAAAATATAGTAATATTGCAGAGTAAGGAATGTCATTTTTCGATTGGATGCCGCGTATGCCAGCAGCACCGGTAGTTCCGGCATTAATTATAAGAGTACCGTTTTCTTCTTTTAACGAAGCCTTATGAACATGGCCGTTTAAAATTATAGGAACTAAACCTGTTAATCCTGCTGTAGCTTCAGGATCATGAACCGCTAAAATATCTGGCATTTCGCTTAAGGTTCTTAATTTATCGCGAATTGTCAAATTAAGCTTTAAATTATCAACTTCATCAGAAGAATCAATCCTTAACGCCTTTGAACTTACATCGGAAAAACCTAAAATATTTATGCCTTTTACATTAATCATTTCGCAATCCAATATGGTAACATTTTCTATTGCCGACAGCATTTCCACAGTATTAGGTGAATCGTGATTACCGGCTACAAAAATATAATCAACTGGAAGCTTTGACAAATTTTTTATGACCATATCTTCTAAAATTGTGCCATAATCGGTGAAATCTCCTGTATCAATAACAAAATCAACGCTAAAATTTTGAACTATCTGCTCCATAAAATCAAAAGCAGCGGGATTATTGTGAATATCACTGACATGAAGGACCCTAACCATTGATTCTTCAGTAGAAGCTAGATTATCCAGTCGTGAAAAGACCATTGAAATACCATCAGACATGTTTTTTAACTGCTCGCCCAATTCATTTATTTGGGAAATTCCTTTATTCCAAATATCTATAAGCCACGGCGCTGCTTTTAATGTGCCAAAGTACTCAGGTTTATCGAAGGCAGCAATATCATAAGAAAAAAAAGTCCAGCTTAATAAAACGACAACAAGTAATAAACTGACAACTGAATAACTTATAAATTCTCTTTTTGTAAGTCTGAAGATCAATGCTACAAAGATACTTCCAACGACACTCAATATCAGTGTTTTAATGACTAGAAGTTTAATGGCCTTTTGCACATCTTCCTTTACTATAGAAATTAACTGGTATTTATCATTTATACTCTCTATGACGATTTTTAGTAAGTCTAAATCTATGTTGTGTAAAGTAATATTTAAGCTAATTGGAGCACTATGTGTGTAAGCTTTTAGAACGCCTATGGGTGGTAAATGTATGGTAGTCGAGCCTTTTTGTGCCAATTCTAAGCTTAAAGAAAGTTCTACGCCCTCTAGATTTAACATGACACTAGCAAACGTGTTAATAAATACAAATGTAACTAAAACGGCACAAATACAAATAACAAAGGCTCTTTTCCAATTCATTTAATCACCCAAATCTTGTATCTTTTTTCTCACCAGATGAAAAGCGCTATTTACGGATTGTTCTTTGATATCTGCTCTTTCACCTATAAAAATGTGTTTTTCGGCACAGCATATATTAGAATCTGAATAGCCGATATATACTAAACCAACGGGTTTTGTAGGGGTTCCACCATCTGGTCCGGCTATACCTGTTATTGATACACCGATATCAGTGCCAGAAGAAATTCTTATACCCTGAGCCATTTCTTTGGCAGTTTCTTCGCTAACAGCACCGAATTTTTCCAGTGTATCAGGATTTACATTTAATAAATCTTCCTTTGAACGATTGCTGTAAGAAACTACGCCCCTTTCAAAAAAACGCGATATTCCAGGAATATTGGTAAGCTTATGGGCCATTAACCCTCCTGTACAGGATTCCGCTATGGCGATGGTTTTGTTAAATTTAGCTAATAACCTGGCAACTATGTCTTCTACAGAATCATCATCATAGCCATATAAAAACTTTCCTACTCTTTTAATAATCTCGTCCTCAACAGGTTTTATTATTTTTTCAGCTGCCATGCGATTCTCAGCCTTAGCAGTAAGCCTTATGGTGACTTCTCCCATTTTTGCCAAGGGAGCAATTGTGGGATTTGTTTGTTTAGATATTAAATCCTCTAGTTTTTCCTCTAGGGCCGATTCACCAATGCCATAGAACTTCAAAACTTTTGAGAATATGGTGCTGCTGTTCATTTTTGAAAGATAAGGTATAACCTCATCTCTAAGCATCGGTTCCATTTCCCTGGGAGGTCCCGGCAGCATAATAATTATTTTACCGTCTTTATTTAAGAGTATTCCAGGAGCTGTTCCCTTTTTGTTTTCAATAGCTATAGCACCTTCGGGAACCAGGGCCTGTTTGTAATTATTTTCAGTAAAGGGCCTTCCTCTTTTGGCAAAATAACTCTTGATTTTATCCAAAGAGTATTTATCTAGTTTCAGCGAAAGGTTTAGACAGGCGGCAACAGTTTCCTTAGTTAAATCATCCTTGGTGGGGCCTAAACCTCCCGTTAAAACAATAATATCGGAACGCCTAAGCCCTGTTTCCAAAACACTCTGCAACCGTTCTTGATTGTCGCCCACACAAGTATGAAAGTAAACATCAATCCCAATTTCCTGTAACGCATTTGATATGATTTGGGCGTTTGTATTAGCTATTTGCCCTAAGAGCAGTTCTGTACCTACAGCTATAATTTCAGCTTTCAAATCCAATCACCTTCTGATTAAACAATGATAAAAATTGCTAAATACATTATTCGTTTTTTTTATCAAATATCCTTTTTTTAATTCAATTGAGAGAAAGCATTATAGAAACGTTTATGCAGCTCTTGATTTATATAACAATTCCCTAAGTTTGTCTCCGTCTATTCTTTCGTTTTCCATCAGATAATCAACGACTAATACTAAAGTATCCCGTTTTTCTTCTAGCAACTTCTTTACTGCTGACTTTTGCTCTGATAATATATCCGAAATCACTTCGTGGAGTTTTTCTGATGGTAAAGAATCTTTATCCACTACATTCAATACAGACATTCCTGAAAATATCATCTTTCTTGCTAAATTCGTAGCTTGCTCAAAATCATTGGAGGCTCCTGTACTGCTATCTCCGAGTAGTATTTCTTCCGCCACTGCGCCGGCCAAAGCTATAGCTATTTGAGATTGTAAGTATTGCTTTGTATAGAGATAGATGTCGTCTTCCGGAATTTGTCTTACATATCCAAGAGCCTGGCCTCTCGATGTAATCGTTATTGTAGAAACAGAATTTGGATTAAAATGCTCACTTACCAGAGCATGGCCAGCTTCATGAATTGCAATGCGCTTGCGCTCTTCGTCGCTGGGTTTTCTATTAAGCTTTTCACCCATGATGACTTTATCAATTGCCTCTAAAAAATTCTTTTGGCAAATTTTATTTTTATTTTCTCGCATGGCAAAAATAGCAGCTTCGTTGCAAAGATTTTCCAGGTGAGCTCCTGAAAAACCAAAGGTTTCTTTGGCTATCTGCTCTAGATCTACATCATCTGCAAGTGGTTTATTTTTGGTGTGTAGTTTTAAGATTTCCAATCGCCCTTCCTTATCTGGAAGATCCACTTTTACAATGCGATCAAATCTACCAGGTCTTAGCAGGGCCGAATCAATTATATCTGGTCTATTTGTAGCAGCTATAACGAGAATATTAACGTCGTCGGAAGATGAAATGCCGTCCATCTCAACTAACAATTGATTAAGTGTCTGATCGTATTCTAGATGGCTGCTGTGCCTGCCTCTTACGCCTGCAATAACTTCAATCTCATCGATGAAAATCACACCATGTTTTTTTGAAGCTTTTCTAGCCATAGTGCGGGCTGTATCGAATAATTGCCTTATCCTCTGTGCTCCGACTCCAGCATACATCTCTATAAACTCACTTCCTGAAGCTGAAACAAATACTGAATCAATATATGAAGTTGCAGCCTTGGCCATTAATGTCTTGCCTGTGCCTGGAGCTCCTGTGAGCAAAATTCCTTTGAGGGGCCTTATTCCCATTTTTTTAGCCTCATCAAAGTTTTTAATAAAATCTAATGCTTCCAACAGTTCCTTTTTTGCTACTTCCTGACCACCAATTTGATCAAAAGTTATGCCTTGAGTGCTTGTTATAACCTTTTGAGGACTTTTTATCATACTGCTCCTGTACATGACACTGTACATCATATACGCGCACCCTATCATGATAATAACAGGCAAAACATTTATTCCAATTAAAGCAAGATATACTAAAAGGGCTACTGCAAACCCTATCACTATTTCAAATAACAATGGTCTCTCCCCTCCTGCATGTATTACATTTCTTGGTCAATAACCGTAAAATAATGAACATCGTCTAGTTGCATGTCCAAATAAAGCTTTTCAGAATCCAGAAATACTTGAATCTTTAATAGACCTGATGTTGAATTTTCGGTGACTGTTTTTTCTAATTCATCAAGTCTCGCTCTCATTTTTGTAAACTCACCGGTTTTTAAAGCTTCATAAATAATATACTGCACCTTGTTATAATATATATCTTCCAACTCCGAATTGGCTTTGTTAACAATTTTCAACTCGAAAGACTGCCCTTTAAGTCGTTGTTCCAGGGAATCATATAGATCTTTGTATATCTGCATAAAATTGTCTATATTGTCAAAGGTCAGGTAAATTATGACTTTTTGCCTTTCTTCAGTAATTTTTACATTCTCTACATTTTTGTGTTCAATCAGTACGCTTTCCAGCGCTTTGACTTTTACATTTTTACCAAGATACCATTGAAAAGCCAACATCAAAATTAAAAAAATAGCTGAAATTGTTAATATGCGGAGTATCTTGCTTTTATCTAAATTCAAAAGTCTATTCACCTCACACTAGATGCATAATAATATTATAGCATACCTATTGAGGGTTGTCTTAAAAAGAAAAAAGGCATTTTTTTCAATGCCTTCAAGTTTTATCAAATATCTAATTAATAAGTTCGCCTACCAAATCATATTCGTAGGCCTTTAGAATTTTGACCGGGTAAAATTTCCCTAATTCACAGTTGGCATTTATTATTTTTACTACACCATCAACAAAAGGTGCATCATTCTCCGAACGTCCAATGTATATATTGTTATCATTATCATATTTCTCAACTAAGACCTTTAATACTTTGCCCTCAAATCTCTGATTTTTTACCTTTGATATTGATTGCTGTACCTTCATCAACTCGACATATCTTTTATGTTTAATTTTGCTTGGTATTTGCGGCTTTAATGACGCAGCCAAAGTTCCCTCTTCTTTGGAATATTGAAATGCTCCCACTTTGTCGAATTTATACAGTTTAATAAAATCTAAAAGCTGACGGTATTCTGCTTCCGTTTCAGTGGGAAATCCAACTATAAATGTAGTTCTTAAAGTTATTTCGGGCAGTTGATTTCTTATATTGTCTATAAGTTTCATTATATATTCGCTACTTGTAGGTCTGCCCATAAGTTTTAAAAGTCTGTCATTGATGTGTTGCAGTGGTATGTCAAGGTATTTTGCAATTTTAGAGTTGCTTTTCATCACATCCAACAGTTCTTGGTTAATATTGGTGGGATAAGCATATAAAATCCTGATTATAAAATCTCCGTTTATTTTTACAAGCTCTTCTAATAGTTTAGAAAGGGAAGGTTTGCCGTAAATATCTGCTCCATAGTTTGTAGTGTCCTGAGCAACTAAATTAATTTCTTTAACCCCATCAGTAACGAGAAGCTCAACTTCCCGTTTTATTTCTGAAATTTTTCTACTTTTATAAGTTCCTTTTATTTGCGGAATTGCACAGTATGAGCAGCAATTATCGCATCCTTCTGCAATTTTTACAAAAGAAATATAAGGATAGACCCTTACCCGGTTTTCAATATCATAATCTACAAAACTCTCATTATCGGTAAGATTTACTCGGTTGGAATCAAGCTGTTTTATTACTTCATGTATCTTGTTAAAATCACCAGTGCCGATAACTGCGTCAAGTTCAGGTATTTCTTCAAGCAGTTCTTCTTTGTAACGTTGAGAAAGGCATCCTGTGGCAATTAGCAGTTTTAATCTGCCAGTTTTTTTAAGTTGTGCCATCTCTAAAATGGTATCTATGGACTCTTGCTTGGCATCATTTATAAACCCACATGTGTTGATTATGATTATATCTGCCTCTTCTTTATTGTTGGTAATTGTATAATTGTGCTTTTTGAGGATCCCAAGCATAAATTCCGAATCTACGAGATTTTTATCACACCCTAAAGATATAAAACCAATTGTTGCTGACAATTTGCTCCTCCGATAGCTAAATATTTTGTACCTTTTTTAGTATACCTATTTTATTTGAGTATGTAAATAAGTTGGTCACAAATTTTAAAAACTAGAGGCTCTTCGTTTAAAAATAAAATCTCTAGCTATTCCACCAGGCTTGCCTAAGTCCTCGCCATTTACTACTAAATTTATAACAGCCGGATTGCCTATTCTTATATTAATACTATCGTTTGCCTTCCAGGTTTTTGAGTCGCCCGAATTTAATATCCCTTCGAATTCCCATTCGCCGTCCTTAAGGACCTGAATCCAGCATCGGTCCGTAACATTGCTCATGGTAACTTCAATGTATTCAGCATCGATTGCATAAATGGTATTTTGACTGGTATCTTCAACTAACTCTACCATTACTTCTTTATTTTTTTGTGTTATAAGATCTGGTTCATTTTTCGGTTCTTCTACTTTTTTTTCTGCCTCATTCTGAATCTGAGTTTGTATTGTCGGAACTTTAGGCGGTGGCGCTTGATTTTCCGAAATGTTTTTTCCTACAAAAACTTTTAGTGATATTCCCAGCACTATGACAAAAGATGTAGCTATAATAGTAACACCAATTTTTCTGTAGTTTTGCCTTACAAAACTACTTACATTATTTAAAATAACATCTAATTGAGATATTGTCTCTTCTGTAGGCTTTACTGGGCTTTCTTCTTCTTTTGTATCACCTCTCAACTTTTTGTATAATTCTATAATAGAAGAAGGTTCCAAGCCAACGCACTTAGCATAGTTTTTCAAAAAGCCTTTTACGTAAACATCGCCCCCGGGTATTGAAGAAAAATCACCGTTTTCCATAGCAGCTAAATATTTCGTGCGGATTTTAGTCTCCTTATGTATTTGCTCAATAGAAATATGTTGTTGTTCTCTGGAATTCTTTAGATACTGGCCAAACTGAGCAAAATTCTTTATGTCCTCAATGTCAAAGCTCAATATTCCCACCCCCTGTCCTTATATTTCCAAATTAACTTCAAAATATTACCGTAAGTCTTTCATTCACCCAAATTTTTAAAGTATTTTTCATAGTGTTCTTTAGTAATCAGTACTTCTCTAGGTTTAGTACCTTCATAACTGCCAACGATACCCCGTTGCTCCATTTCATCTATAAGCCTTGCCGCTCTAGCATATCCTATTCTCAGCCGCCGCTGAAGCATAGAAATGGAAGCTTGGCCGCTGTCCAATACTATTTTTACTGCTTCATCAAACAATTCATCCGTCTCTTCATTGGCATTGTCCACTACAACTTCTTCAAAGTCCGAAAGGTTCTTTTCGTATACAGGTTGGCTTTGTTTTTTACAGTAATCCACAAGCTTTTCCACTTCTTCTTCAGATATATATGCTCCTTGAATTCGAATAGGTTTCGAAGCTCCTACGGGGAAGAAAAGCATATCCCCTTTGCCCAGTAGTTTTTCAGCACCAGACATATCCAAAATGGTTCTAGAATCTACTTGAGATGAAACAGCAAAAGAAATTCTAGAGGGAATATTGGCTTTTATAAGACCTGTTATGACATCTACTGAAGGCCTTTGTGTGGCCACTACTAAGTGTATGCCTGCAGCTCGTGCCATCTGGGCAAGTCTGCATATGCTGTCCTCAATTTCCCTGGGAGAAACCATCATTAAATCCGCCAATTCATCTATTATAACTAATATTTTGGGCATGGGGTTATCTGAATTTACTTCATTATACCTGGTTATATCCCGAACGCCTTCCTCTGCAAATGTTTGATACCTTCTCTCCATTTCAGCAACCATCCAATTTAAAGCTGCAGCAGCTTTTTTGGCATCGGTGACTACAGGTGTTATCAGATGGGGAATACCATCATATACAGCAAGTTCCACAACTTTTGGGTCTATCATCATTAACTTTACTTCATTCGGCTGTGCTTTGTACAAAATACTTGAAATAATAGTATTTATACAAACACTTTTTCCCGATCCTGTGGCACCAGCAATTAAAAGATGTGGCATTTCTGAAAGATCAGCAACCATCGGTTTTCCACTAATATCCTTACCCAAAGCTACAGTCAACTTAGATGATGATTTGCTAAACTCTGCTGATTCCAATACTTCCCTCAGGACCACCAAAGACTTGGTTTTGTTAGGCACTTCAATACCTACTGCAGATTTGCCGGGAATTGGAGCTTCAATTCTTATATCAGTCGTGGCCAAACTAAGGGCAATATCATCTGCTAAGTTAACAATTCTGCTTACCTTAATTCCAGGTGATGGCTGTATTTCAAACCTGGTAATGGTTGGACCGCAATTTACCTGAATAACTTTTGCCTGTAAACCAAAACTTTTCAAAGTATTTTCAAGAACACGGGCGCTATTTAATAACTCTTTTTCACTAAAACTGTTTTCTTTAACCGGATTTTTTCGAAGTAAAGATATAGGCGGAAACTTATATTCTTTTTCATCAACTTGATTATTGATAATAATTACATCATCGTCTTTTGCTTCTTTAACGTGCTCTGTCTTTTGTATCTCTTCTTTTTCTGACGAACTTACAGCGCTTTTTGTTATTATTTCATTATCTGAAGAGGAACTGTCTATAGAGATGTTGTTTACAACTTTGATCTTCTCGTTCGCTTTTGGTGAATTTATTGTAATATTTTTGTCCTTAGCAGGTAATTTAATTTTTTTTAGTATGGTTGTTATTGATTTGCCAGTAGATAGGATTAAGCCAATAATGAAAAAAGTACTTATCATTATAGTAGAACCAGTAGTGCCGAAAATACTGATTAAAAGCGACAAACCGACTTCACCAAAAATTCCACCGCCATGTCCTTGGGCACCTAAGTCGGCACTTTTTCTTAATCTATCTATAAAGCTCATATCAAGTAAAGTAGAATGCGTATGTAAATGAAATAAAAATACAATTACTGTGAAAGTAATTATGACACCTGCCATTCTCGCAGAAAAAGTTGGCTTTCTTTTGTAATAGAGACAGTATATGCCGAGCACAATTATTACTATCGGTATTAATACCGCCGCTTGTCCCGAAAAACCTTTTAAATTTCGGCTTATAAATTTCCCTATTACTCCTACTGCATTTGTATAAATAGAAAATATTCCAATGATACCAAAGCTAATAGCGAGAAGACCTCTAATTTCCCAGCTGATATCGTTTTTTATGCTGTCATTTGATTTTCCCATTTCCTACACCTCAATAAATTTATTCTCCATATATTGTTAAAATCCTTTAATAACCAATAAAAAAAGGCCTTAAGGCCTAATTTGCAGAAAAATTTATTATTTTACCCGGTGAAAAATTTGGGTTCAAAAAATCTTGAGGATTGGTGCTTAGAAGCTTAACTATCTTCCCTTGGTTTATACCTATAGGTTCGATAATTAGTTTTACTCCTTCAATTTCTACTTCCTTAAATTCATATTTCCTATCTATTCCTTCCATTACCAATTCTATTGGCATTGATGTGTATAGTACCAATAAAATCACCTTATCTGTTGTTTATCAATTCTTCTAGTTTCTTTACGGCTTGTCCTATTCCACCAACTTCATCAATTAAGCCACATGCCACTGCATCTTTCCCAACCAACACAGTTCCTATATCTCTTGCAAGGTTGCCGGTGCTAAACATTAATTCTCTAAAAGTTCTTTCGTCAATGTTGGAATGTTTTATGACAAAATTAATAACTCTATCTTGCATTTTATCCAGATATTCATACGTCTGTGGCACACCTATTACAAGACCTGTAAGTCTAATAGGGTGAATAGTCATTGTTGCTGTTTCAGCAATAAACGAATAGTCGCTAGCTACAGCTATGGGAACCCCTATACTGTGACCTCCTCCCAATATTAGGGATACAGTAGGCTTTGTCATGCTAACAATCATTTCAGCAATGGCAAGACCAGCTTCCACATCACCTCCTACAGTATTTAATATGATTAGTAATCCTTTAATATTGGGGTTTTGCTCTATAGCTACTAATTGTGGAATAATATGTTCGTATTTGGTAGTTTTATTTTGCGGCGGTAATACTAAATGGCCTTCGATTTGCCCAACTATAGTAATTGAATGAAAATTACTTTCTGCTTTGGGCAAATCTAGCTGGCCCAATTGCTGTAGCGTAGATGTAGTCATATCCATTTGTGTTTGAATATTCTGCCCTTCGTTTTGTGTCATTAGATCATCCTTCCATAGGGTTTATTTTTATTCTTTGATGTTTTTTGATAAATATTCAAGAAAAAAAGTATGACAATAATGTCATACTTCCATAATGATTGGTAATATCATAGGCCTTCTATGGGTCAGTTCAAATAGATACTTACCTAAATGCTCTCTCACCTGGGATTTTATAGCTGACCATTCTCTTATATCCTCTTGTTGGCATTTACTTAGTGCCTGTTTTACTTTTTCGCGGGCCCGTTCCATCAGCTCTTCAGATTCCCTTACATACACAAAACCTCTTGAGATTATATCAGGTCCTGCTACAACTTCAGTAGTTTCCTTATCTATTGTTACCACAACAATTAGAATGCCATCTTGCGAAAGTTGTTTACGGTCACGGAGAACTATATTACCTACATCACCTACACCCAAGCCGTCAACAAGCACTTTTCCTGCAGTAACCTTTCCGGTCATTCTGCCGGAATTTTTAGTAAACTCCAAGATTCTTCCGTTTTCCGCAATGAAGATGTTTTCTTCCGGAATACCTACTTCCATTGCTAGCTGTGAGTGGTGTATAAGATGTCTGTACTCTCCATGGACTGGAATAAAAAATTTCGGCCTTACGAGATTGAGCATGAGCTTTAATTCCTCTTGGCTGGCATGACCAGAAACGTGAACACCAGAAATGGCCTCGTAGATGACATTGGCTCCTCGTTTAAACAAATGATCTATAGTTCTTGCTACAAATTTTTCATTGCCAGGGATGGGGCTTGCAGAAATCAACACCGTGTCTCCCGGCATAATCTCCACTTTTTTATGTTCAGACATAGCCATTCGAGTCAAGGCAGACATAGGCTCGCCCTGACTGCCAGTAGTAATTATCACTACTTTTTCCTTGGGCAAGCGGTTTATCTCATCTGGATCCACTAGCAAAGATTTTGGTATGGTTAAATAACCTAGTTCGAGAGCAATATTGACAACATTAACCATGCTCCTCCCTATTACCGTAACCTTTCTGCCATTTCTATTGGCAGCATCAAATATTTGCTGGATGCGGTGTATATTTGATGCAAAAGTAGCTACTATAATACGACCCGTAATGGATTTAAAAATATCTTCAATAGTTTTTCCAACTACCTTTTCAGACATTGTATAACCTTCACGCTCTGCATTAGTGCTATCAGATAATAGCACAAGAACACCTTTCGACCCTAATTCTGCAAATTTGTGAAGGTCAGCTTTTTCACCGTTAACAGGAGTCTGATCCAATTTAAAGTCTCCTGTATGACATACTATGCCAACAGGTGTATGAATTGCAAAGCCTACTGAATCAGGTATGCTGTGGTTTACTCTAATAAAATCAACGGTAAAGCTCCCGATATTAACAGTAGCAGGTGGTTTTATTACATTCATGGGTATGTTCTTTTTTAGCTTGGCTTCTCTTAACTTAACTTCTACTAGACCTAAAGTTAATTTAGTACCATATAGTGGAGCATTTATCTGCTGAAGTACATATGGAAGTGCTCCGATATGATCTTCGTGGCCATGAGTTAAAAGGATCCCTTTTATATTTTCCTTATTTTCTATAAGGTATGTTATATCCGGAATCACCACATCTATTCCCAACATATCTTCCTCAGGAAACATCAAACCTGAGTCAATAAGCAGTATTTCTTTTCCGTACTGAATAACCGTCATATTTTTGCCTATTTCACCCATTCCACCCAATGGAATGATGAGCAATTTATTTTGTCCGTTTTTCGACAATAAAAAAACACCTCCGACATCTCAAGTAAAATTTTTGCCCCTTATAAAGTCATTATGTTTTTTGTGACTATAATCTTCCATATCTATAATAATAATATCCGGCCCGATTTTCTTTATAGCACTCCAAGCAACTTCAGCTTTAGCTCTTTCACCGAAAACAAAAAAAGGAGTTCTTTTTTTTGGTATTAACAAAGATATAATCTTTCCAGAAGACTCATCAAAAATTAAATCAGAATTGCTAATTACGCCGAGTCTCTCTCCATTAAAAAGATTTATTATTTCTTTTCCGCACAATTCACTTAATCGCATATTTTTACCTCCCATATATTTTATGACTTAGGAGGCAAAAAAATGCAACGATATTAAACTCCCGTGTGACCAAAACCGCCTTCTCCTCTAGTGGTTTTACCCAAATGACTATTTTGGACTATTTCTACCTGTTCAACTTTAGAAATTACCAGCTGAGCTATTCTGTCACCTCTCTTTATCTCAAATTTTTCCTTGCCATGATTAATTAAGATAACCTTAATTTCCCCTCTATAGTCAGAGTCGATAGTTCCGGGACTATTAAGGACTGTAACGCCATACTTTGACGCAAGACCACTTCTTGGCCTAACTTGGGCTTCAAAGCCCCTGGGAAGTTCAAGTTGAATGCCACAAGGTATTACTTTAAATTCTCCGGGTTCTAGGTAAATATTCTCTGCTATATTAGCAGCTAAATCCATTCCTGAAGCTCCTTCAGTCATATACTGAGGGAGCGGAATATCTTCAGCACCACTTACTTTAGATACAAAAATTTTAATACACCTATCCAATTGATGTTTCTCTCCTTCGACCTGGTTCAGGCGATAAATCAAAACTATTTTCAGCAAAAATAATATCATTTTCTAAGAATACCTGACCAGCCCTATGATAAATTCTGGCAATACTATTAGACAAATTCACACGTCTAGCATTGAGTTCTGCAATATCTCCGACAAATATGTTATCTTTTATGTCTGTAACATCCACAATACAATTCTGCATGCTGATTTTGCCTAATATATTACATGTTACGCCATTTATTTTAACCTTCCTACCTAAACCATTTACCCCTATATTTGCTAAGAGCTGTTTAATAAAGTTTTTAAGAGCATCCAAAATACCATTGGGTTGAGATACATAAACTTCAAGGCCGTCATAATACCCAAAAGGAACTATAGCTATGGTAGTAGGCCGCTTTGTTTTATATTTGTTGCCATAACCAACATAATGACCTTTAGGAAGGTTTTTTACAAAGATTACTCTTGAACATACCTTTGAAGGATTACTTATTTTTAGGTCTTTTGATGGCACTAGACCATAGATCAGATTGCCAATTCGAACCATATCCAAGTGCATATCCGGGTAATTTAAAGCAGCTATGCTGTTGCAAACATGCTTTAAAGGGATTTCATAGCCCTGTTCTTTAAGTGTTTTTATAAGAGATGAAAATATATTAAACTGATGACGAGTAATCTTTTCATTGCCCGCCATAGAAAAATGTGTGTATAGACCTTCTATATAAAGATTTTTAAAGTTTAAATTAATAACCCGAATCATTTCAAAAGCATGTTCAGGTAACACTCCAAACCTGCCAAAACCTGTATCAACTTTTACATGAACTATAGCCTTTTTGTTCTGTCTTGCAGCAGCCTCCTCTAAAGCTTGTACAACATCAAAGGAACAAACAGTGGCTGTAAGATCGTAATTTAATACATCATCTGCTTGTTCAGGCAATATTGTATTAAAAACCAATATCGGTTGGCTTATCCCTTTTTGCCGCAAAAAAATACCTTCTTCTAAAGAGGCAACCCCTAAATAATCAGCTCCACTTTCAACGGCAGAACAAGCTACAGGATACAATCCGTGTCCGTAAGCATTTGCTTTGACAACTGCCAATAACTTAGTAGAGCCTAAATATTTTTTTATGTTTTTTATATTATCCGATATTATATCTAAATCTACATCAAGCCAGCAAGTATGATTTATCATAATCAATTACCCTTCTATTTTTTGCTTAAATAAAGTATACATGAAAGATAGTTTGTTTTCAACTTTTTTCATTCTGCCAGCAATTCACCGACCGTTGTTATCTTAAATCCCTCACGATGCAAATTGTCTATAATAGTTGGCATAGCTTTGACCGTATCTTCTGTAGGGTGCATGAGTACAATTTTCCCATTACCTTTATTGTCTAAAACTTTATTAACAATATAATCTACACCGGGTTTTTTCCAATCAATTGTATCTATAGTCCACATAATAAGGCGATAATTCATGGAATTAGCAGCTTTGACAGTTTGTTCTGAAAATTCACCATATGGAGGTGCAAAAAGGGTTGTTTTTACTCCTAAGATGTCTTCAATTACTTGTTCGGCTTTTTTGATCTCATTTAAATTTTGTTCATAGGAAAGCTGTGCGTGATGGGCATGGCTATACCCGTGGTTTCCTATTTCGTGCCCGTTGTCATAAATCAGCTTTAATAAATCAGGATATTTTTCTGCCCATCTGCCTTCAATAAAGAACGTGGCTTTTACATTCTTTTCTTTAAAAATCTCTAAAAGCGGCGGTATGTATTCGTTACCCCATGCTACATTGCATGTAAAAGCCATTATTTTTTTATCCTTGCTGCCTTCGTAAATAGGTTTATACTGTCCAAAAACTTGAACATCGTAATTTGACGGTGTTAAGAAAACCCACGTCACTACGATAACTAAGAATAGAGCTAAACTTACAATTTTTTTAGATACTTTAAAAGTATAAAATGCCATAAAATATCCCTTCCTTTTTTGTTCTTTAATAAATATATTAGTGAAGAAATATTTTATGACAATAAAAAACATAAACCGATATCCGGTTTATGCCTGTACGTGTTTTTTCACTTCTACATCGCCAATGGCATCTTTGTGAGATAAATTGATCCTGCCTTGTTTATCTATGTCAGTTACTTTGACAAGTATTTCATCACCGACTTTAACCACATCTTCTACCCTTTTTACCTTCTCTTTAGACAGCTTTGAAATGTGAATTAAGCCTTCCTTTCCCGGCAGTATTTCAGCAAAAGCACCAAAATTAGTGGTTCTAGATATTTTTCCAAGATATATTTGCCCAACTTCCACATCTTGAGTAAGTTTTTGTATTATTTCCATAGCCTTTTTGCCTAATTTCTCATCTGGAGCCGCTATATAAATTTTTCCATCGTCTTCAATATCAATCTTTGTATTAGTTTCTGCAATTATCTTGTTTATAGTTTTGCCTCCGGGCCCTATTATATCGCGAATTTTATCTGGATCTACAGTTACAGTAAAGATTCTTGGTGCATACGGGGATAATTCTTTTCGAGGTTCGGAAATCACAGCCAACATCTTGTCTAATATAAACAATCGAGCTTCTCTTGCGCGCTGCAGAGCATTTCTTAATATTTCTTCATCTATACCCTTTATTTTTATATCCATTTGAATCGCAGTAATACCTTTCGCAGTTCCTGCTACTTTAAAGTCCATATCTCCTAAAAAGTCTTCCATTCCCTGTATGTCAGTTAATATTGTGACCTTATCATCTTGTTTTATCAATCCCATAGCTACACCGGAGACAGGAGCTTTTATGGGAACACCTGCGTCCATTAAAGCTAAAGTTGAACCACATACACTGGCCATAGAAGTAGATCCATTAGAACTTAAGACTTCTGAAACCAACCTTATGGTATAAGGAAATTCTTCCTCTGGTGGTATCATAGGTTCAAGAGCCCTTTCCGCTAACGCTCCATGACCAATTTCCCTTCTTCCAGGCCCGCGAATAACTTTGGTTTCACCTGTACTATAAGGTGGAAAATTATAATGGTGCATATACCTCTTGGACTCTTCAATACCCAGGCCGTCCAAAATCTGAACATCTCCAAGTGCTCCAAGGGTTGCAACTGTAAGAACCTGAGTCTGACCTCGGGTAAATAAACCAGAACCATGTGTTCTCGGCAAAACGCCAACCTCACAGGAAATTGGCCGTATCTCCTCATGGGTTCTGCCGTCAGGTCTGATACCTTCATAAGTGATCATTTTTCTAACTTCTTCTTTTAAGATATTATACAAAATATCTGATATCTCTTTTTCGCTTTCTGGATATAATTCCTGAAAATGTTCTATGGTGGATTTATTTATTTCATCGATTAAAGCCTCTCGTTCTTGTTTTTCATAAACTTTGATTGCCTGTAAAATTTTATCGGTAGCATATTCTCTAACAGCTTTTTCAAGTTCTGGATTAACCTCTTCTGTCGGCACTTCCATTTTAACCTTGCCAACTTGTTTTACTATTTCCTCCTGAAACTCTACAATCTTTTTAATCTCCTCATGACCATAGAGTATAGCTTTTAACATTTCTTCTTCAGTTACTTCATCGGCACCTGCTTCAACCATGAGCACTGCCTCTTTCGTACCGGCCACAATCAGGTGTAAACGACTTTTCTCTGCTTGAGCTACTGTCGGATTTATAACATATTCTCCCTCAATCAAACCAACTGACACTGCCCCTACTGGCCCTTCAAAAGGTATATCTGATATACATAATGCACAAGAGGCTCCGTTGATAGCAACCACATCAGGTGTGTTATCTTGGTCTACAGATAGTACAGTAGCTACAACCTGTACATCATTTCGGAAACCTTTTGGAAATAGAGGTCTTAAAGGCCTGTCTATAACCCTTGCCGATAGAATAGCTTTTTCACTAGGCTTTCCTTCTCTTTTAATAAAACCACCTGGAATCTTGCCTACTGCATATAACCTTTCTTCATAATCAACGGTTAAGGGTAAAAAATCAACACCTTCACGGGGCTCTTTCGATGCAGTAGCTGTAACCAGCAAGACAGTATCTTCGTACCTAATTACAACAGAACCGTTAGCTTGCTGAGCAACTTTGCCCGTTTCTATAATCAATTTGCGACCAGCTATTTCTGTTTTAAATTCTAACAAGAAACAATCCTCCTTCTTATAGTTGATTTAATTTAATCAGGCATGTCGTTTACAAAATCAACTATATCTAAATATAATAAAAAAGTTATAAAATTTAAGCGGGGAACCCCCGCTCTATTTCCTTAATTCCAGTTTTTCGATGAGATCTTTGTATCGATCTAAATTTTTTTCTTTTAAGTAGTTCAATAACGCACGTCTTTTACCAACCATCTTAAGCAGTCCCCTGCGAGAATGATAGTCTTTTTTATGCTGTTTCAAATGCTCCGTTAGTTGGTTTATCTTTTCTGTAAGTATAGCAATTTGGACCTCAGGAGAACCTGTATCATTCTCGTGGAGTTTATATTCATTTATGATTGACTGTTTAACTTCTTTTGCCAATGCCACTTCATTCACCTCCTTGACTTAACTAAATCACCAGTTGCCCAGTAAATCGTCGGAGCTTCGAGTAACCGAGCAATTGGTTCATTTATCAAAATTAATTTTATCACAACAAAATAAAATTGTAAATTTATATTGCTTTTAAAATTTCTTTAGCATTAAGCAGATCCATTTGAACTTGCTTTACTAAGTCTTCAGGCTTATCAAATTTAATTTCTGAACGCAGGTTCTGAATAAAAGATACTTCTAGTTTTTGACCATATAAATTACCGCTAAAGTCAAATAAATGTATCTCCAGCACAATATCATTACCGTTAAAAGTAGGTTTAGTGCCTAAATTAGCCACGCCTTTATAAATCTTATTATTGAAGGTTACTAATACTGCATAGACACCCTTTGCGGGCAATACCAGATCGGTATCGGGATAGATATTTGCAGTGGGAAAACCTAAACTTTTACCTAAGTGTTTGCCTTGCTCTACACAGCCTTCAACAGTAAAATAGCGTCCAATATATTTTGCAGCATTTCTAACATCGCCTTTTTCCAAAAGACTTCGAATAAATGTGCTACTTACTATGTTGCCTTTGTGGGTTACAGGAGGAATTATTATGGTATCAATTCCAGCTTCACTACACAATTGCTTCAAACTTTCTGCTGTCCCAAGGCCTTTATATCCGAATTTATAATTAAATCCGATAACAACAACTTTTGCACGACATTTTTCAATTAATATTTTATGTACAAAATCTTTATAATCCATTTTCGAAAATTCTTGAGTAAAAGGCGCTAAGACAAAATGATCTATGCCATAGGATTCAATTATTTTCCTCTTCTTGTCTTGTGTCATAATAAGTTTGACACCATTATTGGGGAATAAAACTTTTGAAGGATGGGGATCAAATGTAAAAATCAAAGAGTCTAAATTTTTCGATTGCGAACATTCCAGCAGTGTTTTAATTAATTTTTGATGACCCAGGTGAACGCCGTCAAAATTTCCTATACCACAGGCAGTATCATTTGGTATTATTATAGACGATAAATCACGGTAAATTTTCATACTTTCATCAATCCTATTATTTTAAAGATTTCAATACCTGTAGCAAGATACTATCTTTGTCTTTTACTACCTTAGCAATCCCTAAAAACTCTTTATTGTTATAAACTCTAACTAGTGTATCAATATCATTTAAAAACTGAAAATCGCCATTTATCATTTTTCCTTTTGAAAAAAAACCTTCTTTATCAACTGCAAGATTTACTTTAGGCATTTTCTCTAAAAACCTATCTACAGGCAATAATACATCATCTAATTTACCATTTAAAACAGCATCTTGGATTTCCTCTAAAGTAAATGAGTTTTCTATTTTAAAAGGACCTGAACTTGTCCTAACTAAACAAGAAAGACATGCCCCACAGCCAAGCATGTTGCCAATATCTTCACATAAAGTTCTTATATATGTACCCTTTGAGCAGGCAACTTTAACAATAGCAGTATCGTGGCTATAGTCGATTAAATCTAACGAGTAGATTTTAACATTTCTCGGCTTTCGTTCAACGACAATACCTTTCCTGGCCAATTCGTACAGTTTTTTTCCTTTATAGCGCACCGCCGAGTACATTGGGGTCACTTGTGAAATTTCTCCTGTGAATTGCTTTAGTATTTCTTCCAAATGAGATTTGGTAATATTGACTTTGCTAATATTTGTAACGTTTCCATCTAAATCGCCGGTATCTGTAGTAACCCCAAATCTCATTTCGGCAATATATTCTTTATCATCATCCATGAAAAATTCTATTGCTTTTGCGGCTTTTCCTATAAAAACCGGTAAAACTCCTGCTGCTGCTGGATCCAATGTGCCGCTGTGACCAATCTTTTTTATTTGAAAAAGCCTTCTTAAAAAATTTACTACGTCATGTGACGTCATTCCCGGAGGTTTTAATACATTAATTACACCTTTCACCAGTATCCTCCAAAATAGCAAGTTTCACTGCATTTAAAACAATCTCCTTGGTTTCTTCCAGTGGAAGTTTGATCTGGCATCCAGCAGCCCTCGGATGACCGCCGCCGTTAAACTCGGCTGCCAGCATGCTGACATCTACCCATTCATTTGACCTAAAACCTACTTTAGTCAGCCCATCTTCATATTCTTTGAAAAGTACAGCTACTTCAACACCTTCTATTTCACGGGCGTAATTGATTATCCCATCAGCGTCTTCCTCATCAGCATCTGCAGCTTTCAGCATATCTTTAGTAATGAAAAGGCTGGCAATTTTGCCATCAGCTGAAAACTCGAGAGTATTTAAAACAGATTTTAGCAGTAATATAGAGGCCAGACTCCGTCTTTCAAACACTTGGCGACTAACATAATCTGGCCTTACACCTTTGTCCACTAGTTTAGCCAAAATCTTTAAAGATGCAGGTGTTGTATTAGAATATCTTATGGAACCAGTATCTGTAATTATAGACGTAAAAATATTAAGCGCAATGTCAAAATCAATTTCTACTTTGCCATCTAATAATCGATATATTATCTCTCCTACAGAAGATGCACTGCTATCCACTAAATTCAAATCGCCAAAATAAATGTTGCTTTTATGATGGTCAATGTTGACAACTATTGTACCGTATTCCTTTAGTGGCCTATTAAAGCCCAATCTCTCAATATCTCCGCAATCTAGAGCTATAAGCACATCATATTTTTCCGAAGTTTCTTTGATAATGAAGTTGCTTCCAGGCAAGAATCTGTATTTTTTTGGTATATTATCATTGATTACCGGGACTGCCTTTTTACCAAGTTTAAGCAGTGCCAAAGTCAGTGCAAGGACCGAACCAATACTATCCCCATCTGGAGCTACATGTGAAGCAATCATAAAGCTATGATTTTTTTCTACCAATTCATAAAAAGCGGCAATATCCATATTAATAACCTTCTTCTTCCTGATTCAGCTTAAGTTCCTCTAAAAGCTTATTTATGCGGATGCCATACTCAATAGAATCATCTAATTTAAATGATATTTCTGGGATAAATTTGATTCTAAGTCTATTTGCTAGTTCGTACCTTATGAAACCTTTAGCATTTTGTATAACTTTATAGGTAGTCTCTTTTTTTGCTTTGTCGCCATAGAAATTTATAAATATTGTGGCATGGCGAAGATCTTTTGTAACGTCAACTTTAGTAACAGTTACTAAGCCTTCAATGCGCGGGTCTTTTAAATCATTGTTGATTATTTCGCTGGCAACTCTCTTTATTTCTTCAGCAACTCTTTCATTTCTAGAAAACTCCACTTGTACTCACCTCAAGACAAGATTACCTTTGAACTGGTTGATTTATGAAGGCTTCCAACACATCCTGTTCCTTTATATCGTTGAATTTTTCAATTCCAATACCGCATTCATACCCGCTCATAACTTCTTTAACATCATCTTTAAAGCGTTTCAAGGAAGATATTCTTCCTTCATAAACAACAATGCCTTGACGTATTACGCGAATATTAGAATTTCTGGTTATTTTACCTTCCGTTACAAAACATCCAGCTACAACACCAACATTAGGAACTTTAAACAGGGCTCTTACTTCAGCTCGGCCTAGAACCACTTCTTCATACTCTGGCTCAAGCATTCCTATTATAGCTGATTTTACGTCATCTACAACCTCGTAAATTACCCTGTATGTTCTAATATCTATTTGCTCTTTTTCAGCTAATTTTTTTGCATTGGAATCTGGTCTGACATTAAAGCCGACGATTATGGCATTTGAAGCTGAAGCAAGCATTACATCACTTTCAGAAATTGCACCAACACCACCATGAATTATCCTTACCTCAATTTCATTGGTAGAGCATTTTTCTAATGATTGTTTGAGCGCTTCAACAGAACCCTGAACATCTGCTTTTATAATTACATTTAGCTCCTTCATCTCTCCTTTTTGAAGTTTTTCATATAGTTGATTTAACGATATTTTCTTAGGCGTTGCAAATTCAGCTTCTTTTTGTCGATTTATTTGCTCTTCCGCAATAGCTTTAGCTTCTCTTTCACTCGAAACTGCCCTTAATATATCACCTGCAATAGGTACTTCAGACAAACCGATTACTTCTACTGGAATAGAAGGCCCTGCTTCTTTTATCTTTTTTCCACGAGAGTTAAAAAGTGCCCTTACTCTCCCATAAGCAACACCAGCAACTATATCATCGCCAACTTTTAAAGTTCCACGCTGAACTAAAACAGTAGCAACAGGACCGCGGCCCTTGTCCAGCTTTGCTTCTATAATAACACCGCTGGCTTTACAATTATAGTTTGCCTTTAATTCAGCCATTTCAGCAACTAAAATAATCATTTCTAAAAGTTGATCTATTCCAGCCCCTGTTTTTGCTGACACATTGACAAAAATTGTATCTCCGCCCCATTCCTCAGGGATCAAATCATACTCCGCCAATTGCTGTTTTACTCGTTCAGGGTTAGCTGTAGGTTTGTCAATTTTGTTTACCGCTACAATTATTGGAACTCCTGCTGCTTTAGCGTGGTTTAAAGCTTCTACAGTCTGAGGCATTACACCATCATCTGCCGCTACCACTAATATGGCTATATCAGTTACTTTTGCACCTCTAGCGCGCAATGTAGTAAAAGCCTCATGACCTGGTGTATCTAAAAATACAATTTTCTTTCCGTTAATTTCAACTTCAGACGCACCTATATGTTGAGTTATCCCACCGGCTTCTCGTGTAGTAATATTGGTTTTCCTTATAGCATCAAGCAAAGAAGTCTTGCCGTGATCTACGTGACCCATTACTGTAACTACCGGGGGACGGGACTTCATGTCTTCTGGATTATCATTCTCTTCTTCAATTAATACATTCTTTTGATCATCAGTTTTTTCTTTCAGTACCTCAAATCCAAATTCGCCAGCGATTTTTTTCGCCAATTCAAAATCAATTTCTGCATTAATATTGACCATTAGACCATAATCGATAAGTTTTTTAATTATTCGGACAGGCTCAATTTCCATATAATTACCCAGATCCCTGACACTAATTTTGTCAGGAAGCGTTATTGTCTTTTGTTGTTTCTCTATAGTTTTTTCGGGCTTCTTTTCGATTTTTTCCTTTTCTTTTTCATGAACTTTCTCGCGTTTCTTTTTGCTCTTGCCAGTTTCTTCCTCAATAAGGTCCATGACAAGTTTTGCAGTGTCATCATCAATGGTACTCATGTGATTTTTTATTTTGATATCCAAATCGTCCAAAATAGAAATAAGTTTTTTACTTGATATTCCTGCTTGCTTAGCTAATTCATACACGCGTAGTCTCGTCAATATCCCCCACCCCCGTTAAAAGATTAATGCATCTTTGAATTTTTTTTGCAATGCCTTTATCAGTTATTCCAATAACCTTTCTTTGCTCCTTACCTATAGCTTTGCCCAATTCGTCAGATTGGGCCCAGTAATATATAGGAATATTTGTTTTGATACTCAGACTTTCCATTTTTTTCTTAGTGTTTTGTGACGCATCATTAGAAACGATAATCAGAAAAACTTTTTTGGCCATAGCTGCCCTTTCGACACTGTCTTGGCCTGAAATTAACTTTCCGGCCCTCTGACTAATGCCTAACAAACAAAGGACATCATTAGATTTCATAAATTTAATAACTCCTCTTGTAGCTTTTGAGCCATTTCCTTTGTCACTTGAAAATCCAAGGCTTTTGAAAGTCTGTTTTCATTAATTGATGTTTTGATGCACTGCTCGTTCTTGCAAATATATGCTCCTCTGCCAGATTTTTTTCCAGTCGGATCTATTACAATGTTTCCTTCAGTAGTACGAACTATCCTGGTCAATTCCTTTTTGGGTTTCATTTCTTTACAACCAATGCACATGCGCATGGGTATTTTTTTACGTCGCACTTTCATCCCCTCTCGCATCCTCATCAAAATCAGAATCGCTCTGTTTTTGACTTTTTATATCAATCTTCCATCCGGTTAATCTAGCAGCAAGTCTAGCATTTTGACCTTCTTTCCCTATCGCCAGTGACAACTGCTGTTCTGATACAGTTACTCTTGCTATCTTAGTATCCTCTTCCAAAGTAACATTTAATACTTTGGCCGGACTTAACGAATTTGAGATAAACTCAGCTGGATTTTTATCCCATTTTATTATATCAATTTTCTCTCCATGCAGTTCATCGACAATAGCTTGTACTCTGGACCCCTTTGGTCCCACACAAGCACCTACCGGGTCTATATTTTCATCATTGGAATGTACTGCAATTTTTGTTCTGGAACCTGCTTCTCTTGAAATTCCCTTAATCTCCACAAGACCTTCATAAATTTCCGGCACTTCCAGCTCAAACAGCCTTTTAACAAGGCCCGGATGTGAACGCGATACGGTTATCTGCGGACCTTTGGTTGTTTTTTTGACTTCGAGAATATATACTTTTATTCTAGCTCCTTGAACATATTCTTCTGACGGAATTTGTTCACTGACCGGAAGAATAACTTCAGTCCTGCCTAAATCAATTATAACATTTTTTTTGTCAAACCTCTGAACTATACCAGTTACAATATCAGTCTCTCTGCCAGAAAACTCTTCATATATTAAATTTCGTTCTGCCTCTCTTATTCGCTGCATTACAACTTGTTTTGCTGTTTGAGCAGCTATTCTGCCAAATTTTTTTGGAGTAACTTCAATAGTGACAATATCGCCAATTTTAGCAGTTGGATTTATTTTAGATGCCTCATTAATATCAATCTCTAGAAGTGAGTCTTTCACTTCATCTGTAACTACTTTTTTGGAAAATACCTTTACTTCACCTGTATCCCTATCTATATTTACAGATACATTTTGAGAAGAACCGTAATTCTTTTTATAGGCTGATATTAATGATGCTTCTAGAGCTTCTAACAAAATTTCTTTTGAAATACCTTTCTCTTTTTCTAATTGTGTTAAGGCTTCAACTAATTCAATATTCATCTTTGCTCCCCGTCCCATTTATATTTTAACTTTGCAGATGATATCTTCTCTCTGGGAATTGAATAACTCTGGCCATCATTTATTGTAACAACACCGTCCGAATAATCTTCTAAGGTTCCGGTAAAAACCTTTTTGCCTTCTATTTTTTCAAAGGTTTTAATTTCTACAAGAGAGCCGATAAATCGTAAAAAATCCTTGTCATGTTTAAGGGGCCTCTCAATTCCAGGTGAAGATACTTCCAAAATATAACTATGAGGTATTGGATCTGTTTCATCTAAGATTTTCTCAATTTCCATACTTACCAGTTGACAATCGTCTAGGGTTATCCCGCCTGGTTTGTCAATGTAATACCTTAAATAATGATTGCCCATTTCTTTTACAAATTCCACATCAACCAATTCGAATCCTTTTGACTTCACTACTTTCTCACCTATATCCCATAAGTTGGCCAAAAGGTCTTTTTTTGACACTTGCTTATCACTCCCACAGAAAGCATAATTTCAAATACATCATAATATTAAAGAGTGGGAATTTCCCACTCTATATCTGTCAAGCCCCACAAATATCTACTATTACATTAAATTATAGCATAGCCATATATTGATTGCAACTAAAAAAGACTTATTTGATCGGTTTCTTGAAGGTCATTTAATATGCCGTTTTGCTTTAATATTTGAACCACATTTTTTGTAATCTTGGTTCTGCGCTTTAAATCTTCAATTGAAGTAAATCTACCTTTATTTCTCTCGCTTATTATATTTTGAGCAGCTGTAATTCCTAGACCTTGTAATGATGATATAGGTGGTAAAATGCCATCACGTGTTAATTTAAACCTTTTTACATCTGATTTATATAAATCAATAGGCACAAATTGAATACCCCTCAAGTACATTTCATTTGCTACTTCTAATATAGTTAGAAGGTTTTTTTCTTTAACAGAAGCTTCCTTGTCTTTTTTTTCAAATTCACTTATGGCTTCTTTTATTACTTTGGGCCCCTGTAAAATTAACTCGGCATCAAAATCATCTGCTCTCACAGTAAAATAAGTAGCATAAAAAGCTTCCGGATAATGTACTTTAAAATATGCAATTCGAAATGCCATCACCACATAAGCTACTGCGTGTGCTTTTGGAAAGAGGTATTTTATCTTCTTGCAGGATTCGATAAACCATGAGTCAATATTATTATTTTCACTAAGCAGTTTTTCATATTCGGGCTTAAGACCTTTTCCTTTTCTTACGTCTTCCATTATGCTAAATGCAGTTTTATGATTTATTCCCTTTTCTATTAGATATATCATTATGTCATCTCTAGTTGCAATAACTTCTGACAAAGTGGCAATATTGTTCTTTATTAAATCCTGCGCATTGTTTAACCATACATCAGTGCCGTGAGATAAACCGCTTATTCTAACCAGCTGTGAAAACGTGGTAGGCCGCGTATCCTCTAACATTTGCCTTACAAATCTTGTTCCAAACTCGGGCACTCCCAATGTTCCAACTGTAGTTCCCAAAGCATCTGGATCTAATTCTAGAGGTTCAAGGGAAGAGAATATTCCCATAGTCCTAGCATCGTCTAAAGGTATTTCTCTCGCATTTATACCCGTTTCTTCCTCCAGCATTTTGATTACTGTCGGATCGTCGTGACCTAACAAGTCTAACTTTAACAATTGATTATCTATGGAGTGGTACTCAAAATGCGTAGTGATTACGCCTGTGGTTTTATCATCGGCAGGGTGTTGAATGGGCGTAAAATCATATACCTCTTTATCCTTGGGGACTACTATAAGACCTCCGGGGTGTTGTCCCGTTGTCCTTTTGACCCCTGTAATACCTTTAGAAAGCCGAGTTACTTCAATATTAGGTACATGTAGACCTCTTTCCTCTAGATATGATTTAACAAATCCAATTGCTGTCTTTTCAGCTACTGTAGATATGGTTCCTGCTCTAAACACATGATGTTTTCCGAATAGCTCTTCCGTATATTTGTGAGCTGTGGCCTGATATTCACCAGAAAAATTTAAATCTATATCAGGAACTTTATCCCCCTCAAAGCCCATGAATACTTCAAAAGGAATATTAAACCCCTCTTTGCTCATAGGGCTGTTACAATTGGGACAATTTTTATCCGGTAAATCAGGCCCTACAATATCTTCGACATCTTTTTCAAATATTGAAGTTTTGCATTTGCGGCATAAATAGTGAGCTGGCAGGGGATTTACCTCCGTTATACCACACATTGTCGCAACCAGCGAAGAACCTACTGAACCTCTGGAGCCAACTAAATAACCATCTTCTAATGACTTTGCTACCAGTTTGTGAGCTATAAGGTATATTACAGCAAAGCCGTTGTTGACTATAGCATCTAACTCACGCTTTAGTCTGGACTCCACAATATCTGGCAGATTGTCACCATAAAGCTCTTTAGCTTTTTTATAGGCCATTTCCACAATTGTCTGCTCGGCCCCCTGGATTTTCGGAGGATGCAAGTCATCAGGAAAAGGCTTGATATCCTCTTTTATCTGATCAGCTATCATATTGGGGTATTTTATAACAACTTCTTCTGCTATGTCAGAACCTAAGTACTGACATTCTTTTAGCATTTCATCAGTAGTTCGTAAATACAGTTTTGATTCTTTATCAGCATCTTTAAAACCCTGTGCATTCAAAAGTATTTTTCTGTATATTTCATCCTCTGGGTTTACAAAATGCACATCTCCTGTCATGACTACAGGTTTGTTTACCCTTTTACCTAAATTATATATTTCTAGATTTAATTCCTTTAGCCTTTTCCATCCGCTTACATTTTCATCATCTATTAGGAATGCATTGTTTTGCAAGGGCTGTATCTCCAAAAAATCGTAAAACTCTAATAAATTATCAATCCGTTCCTGACTGCTGTAGTGAAGTAAGCTTTGAAATAGCTCACCCGCCTGGCAACCACTTCCAATTAGCAGCCCTTCTCGGTTTGCGCTAAGTAAAGACTTAGGTATTCTCGGATGCCGATAAAAGTGATCTAAATGGGCAATAGAGACTAGTTTATACAAATTTCTCATACCTATATCGTCTTTTACAAGAACAGTTGCATGATAGGAACTTAAATTTGCACCTTTTTGCAACTTATATACTTCATTTATCTTGGAAAGATTGTCAATACCTAATTCACAAACCCTGATTAAAAGTTCCTTTAAAATAAGAGCAGCAGTATTAGCATCATCAACTGCCCTGTGGTGAGAGCCCATTTTTATATTTAGTTTTTTAGCCAAAGTATCTAAGCGGTGATTTTTTAATTCGGAAAAAATTATCCTTGATAAGGCCAGTGTATCTAAAACCTTATTGTTAAATTGAAGTTGTTGCTTTAACGCTTCCCTTCGAATAAATCCAGAATCGAATTGAGCATTGTGAGCTACAAATATACCATCCCCTAAAAACTCCATAAACGATACAAGGGCTTCTTCAATAGGCGGAGCCGATTTTACCATATCATTAGTTATGCCTGTCAAACTTATAATATTTGCAGGTACAGGTTTAGTTGGTTTGACAAAAGTATTAAATCTATCCACTATCTTGTTATTGACCATTTTTACAGCGCCAATTTCTATAATCTCATCCGCATCAAAACAAAGGCCTGTTGTCTCAATGTCAACAACTACAAATGTTGCCTCTTCTATAGGTATGTCAGGTGGTGATATCATTACGGGATTTTCATCATCAAAAATATAAGCTTCGAGACCATAAATTGGCTTTATACCTATTTTCCTGGAAACTTGATAGACTTCAGGAAAGGCTTGCAGCACTCCGTGATCAGTAAATGCGACAGCCTTGTGGCCCCATTTTTTCGCCATATTTAGCACATCAGAAGGTGAGCAAAGAGCATCCATTGAACTGTAGCGCGTATGTAAGTGTAATTCTACCCTTTTCTCAGTGCTTGTATCCAACCTATCAGGTTTTTTCTCTATATTAATGTCAAAGGGTATCAATTCGTATTCATTAGTAAACTTACTAAGCTCTATTTTCCCTCGAACTTTTAGCCACATACCCTCTTTAATCTTGTCTTCCAGCGATTTTTTTTCTCCTGAAAGAAAAATTTTAACTTCTATTGAACCAGTATAATCTGTCAGACCAAAAGTGAGCATTACTGTTTTGTTTTTTAATTCACGCTTTTCAATTTGAAAGACCTCGCCAGAATAAATTATCTCATTAGTCTCTTGAATATTGTGTCCTATAGGAACTGGGCTTTCGGAAATTGTTTTTCCTATAATAATGGTTGTATCAGATTTATTTGTATCAGTATCAATGTTTTTTTGTTCGTTTTCTTCAAGTATAGATTTGATAATTTCTCGCTCCTCTTCATAAATATCATAAGGCTCTTCTTCGAGCTTTTCCTGGAAAACGACTTTAAAGGTGCAACCAAAGGTTTTAAAATAATTTTCTATCAGCAAATGATTTTTGCGTTTCTCCAGGAATTCTTTTCCGCTTGAGTCCACAAAAATGTTTAAATGTTGTCCATTTAGTTCCCAATAGCTGTTTTGCAACCAAATTCTGCACGCTGGAACCTGAGAAAAAAGACATTTTAAAAGGCCATCCCAGGCTTTTTTTATAAGCCCTTGGCCTTTATCTTCACCATCTAAGTTTTCACATTGAATTGAGATACGAGTATTCCCAGGTAAATAAGAAGATATTATGTCCTTTAGTTTACTTAAAATCTGCTCTGACAGTACATGTTGTGATAACAAGTAAACGTCAATTTGCCTCGACTTAAGTGATACTTTGCTGGTTTCCAATATGACTTTTGATAGCTTTTTTATTTCTTCTTGGCTGAATTTCTCCAAATCCTTTTTATTAATTATCTCTGTGATATTCGTCATATTATCCCCTGCACTTAGAATAATTATTTAAAGCCAAATCTCAACTTTAATTTTATAATACCAAATATAACCAATATATCCCAGTACATCTTCATTCTTGATATGAAGCCTACAAAAAATCCCCTTTTTTCTTCTTTCATTAAATGGGTAAGATTTGGCAAATAGACTGTTTGAGCTCTTATTTTTTCTTTTTCAGCCATTAAAGTAAGGGCCATTTCTATACCGTAATTTGTAATCTTATATTTTTCCACTTTTTCAAAAAAGGATCTGCAAATGGCTCTTTGACCGGACAAGAAAGGAGCAATTCTTTGAGCAATATCAGTAGCACCTCTCCCAGAATTAAATACACCGACCGTCATATCGGCTTTATTTTCTATCACGGGCTGCAATAAACTTATAACATGTTCTTTTTTTAAGCCGATCAAGTCAGCATCTAACATTAGAATTATATCTGCATCGGTATTTTTTACACCGGTCATTACAGCATTTGTTTTGCCTTGGTTATTGCCAAACTCAATAACACGGGCATTGTAAGACCTGGCAATATTTGCGGTTCTATCATGGGAACCGTCACTTATTACTATAATTTCATCGATGATGCTAATTGTTGATAATGCCTTTAATACATTGCCTATAGTTTTTTCTTCATCATAAGCGGGTATTACCGCACAAATTTTTGGGGGCATATTCTCACCCTTTATATTTAAAATAGCTAATTTAAATTTAACATAGCCATACCCCAATTTCAACAATACTCTTTATTCGAGGAATTAATAGGACTTTGCAAAGTAAACAACCGTATCAGTTTCTTTATTGCACACAATGCATTTTCCATAAGTAGTTTCATTAGAAAATGGAATACATCTTAAGGTAGCACCGGTTTCTTCCTTTATTTTCTGTTCACATTCTCCATTTTTACACCAATGTGCTTTAATAAATCCTCTCTTTTCATTGATTATTTGTTTAAACTCATCAAAATTTTTTACTTCTCGAATGTTTTCATTCAAAAATTCCTTAGCTTGATTGAACATGTTTATCTGTATATCTGCAAGCAAGCTCTTTAAACGAGGAAGCAGTTCGGATTCACTGACAACAGTTTTTTCACCGGTATCTCTTCGCACCAGGACAACTTGCTGATTTTTTATATCTCTTGGTCCTATTTCGATTCGGACAGGAACCCCTTTCATTTCCCACTCGTTAAACTTCCAGCCGGGTGTGTATTCGTTTCTATCATCTAATTCTATCAGTATTTCATTTTTTAGAATAGAATATATTTCTTGGGCTTTATTAAGTACAGTTTCCGACTCTTTACCCATAATAGGTACAATAACTGCTTGAATAGGAGCAATCTTTGGAGGAAGTTTAAGCCCTCTGTCATCTCCATGGACCATTATAATAGCACCGATTAAACGTGTTGTAACACCCCAGGAAGTCTGCCAGACATATTTTAGTTTTCCATCCTTGTCAAGATATGTAATATCATAAGCTTTTGCAAAGTGCTGACCTAAATTATGTGAAGTACCTGCTTGAAGCGCTCTGCCATCACCCATTAGAGTTTCTATTGTATATGTTTTAAGAGCACCTGCAAATTTCTCATTTTCGGATTTTACGCCTTTTATAACAGGAATCGATAAATCAGTTTCCACAAAGTCTCTGTATACTTCTAGCATTCTTAGAGTTTCCTCTTCTGCTTCTTCAAAAGAACTATGAGCTGTATGGCCTTCTTGCCACAAAAACTCGGCTGTGCGCAGGAAGGGTTTTGTACTCTTTTCCCAACGAACCACATTGCACCACTGATTTAAAAGAACAGGTAAATCCCGCCAGGATTTTATCCATTTGGAATACATGTGGCATATAATAGTTTCTGAGGTAGGTCTTACTGCCAGGCGCTCAGCCAACTCTTCTTTACCTCCGTGGGTTACCCATGCAACTTCTGGAGCAAAACCTTCCACGTGTTCCGCTTCTTTTTGAAGAAGTGATTCCGGAATAAAAATAGGGAAATACGCATTTTTATGACCTGTAGCTTTAAATCTGGCATCGAGCAGCTGTTGCATTTTTTCCCATATGCTATAGCCGTAAGGTTTTATAACCATACAACCTCTAACTGGTGAATAATCTGCCAGCTCTGCTTTAAGAATAACATCTACATACCACTGGGAAAAATCTTGGGTTTTAGGTGTTATTTCTTTTACAAAATCTTTATCCATAAGTAAAGCTCCTTTCCAACACTTAACTTACTAGTCATTTATCATTTTTTTAATTTCATTAAGTAATTCTGAAACAGCATTTTCTTCAGGCACGGTTTTTATTATCTCGCCTTTTTTAAATATGGCAACTCGTTTATTCCCACCGGCAATTCCAATATCAGCTTCTCTGGCCTCGCCGGGGCCATTTACTACACAACCCATCACAGCAACTTTTAGGGGTTTTTTTATGTAAGATAACTTTTCTTGTACCTCTTCGGCGATATTAATTAAGTTAATTTGTGTTCTCCCACATGTTGGACATGAAATTAAATTTATGCCATGCTCTCTCAAATTTAAACTCTTTAATATTTCAATACCAACCTTAACCTCATCTATAGGTTCACCAGTCAATGATACTCTTATAGTGTCACCAATTCCTTCATACAATAAAATCCCTAAACCTACTGAAGACTTTATAGTTCCTGTCAGCAATGTACCAGCTTCTGTTATGCCTAAGTGTAAAGGGTAGTCAACTTTTTCAGCAATTAATTTATAGGCATGTATACAAGATAGGACATCTGAAGACTTTAATGAAATTACTATTTGATCGAAACTCATGTTCTCTAAAATTTCCACATGCCTTAATGCACTTTCCACCAAGGCTTCTGGTGTGGGGCCACCGTATTTTTTAAGCAAATCCTTTTCCAAAGAACCGGAATTGACACCAATTCTTATGGGCACTTGATACGATTTGGCCATTTCGACAACCTTTCGAACTCTGTCTACATTACCAATATTTCCGGGGTTAATCCTTAGCCCATCCGCACCTTGCTTTATAGATTCAATAGCTAAGCGATAATCAAAGTGCACATCTGCAACCAGTGGAATGCGGATTTGTTTTTTTATCTCGGAAATGGCAACAGCACTGGCCATATCAGGAACTGCAACTCTTATAATGTCACATCCCGCCTCTTCCAAAGCGCGGATTTGCTTTACAGTACTTTCTACATCGTGGGTTTTTGTATTTGTCATGGACTGGACAGTAATGGGACTGTCTCCACCGACAGCTATATCTTTAATCTTTACTTTTTTTGATTTGCGCCGAATTTTCGTATATAATTCTAGCATGGCTCCTCCTTTAAACTGATCACAAAGCTAAAAATGTAATCTTATATCCACAGTTCTCTCAAATCCTTAAACAAAACAATTATCATCAAAAACATTAATAAAGCAAATCCGATAAAATGTATTAAACCTTCTTTTTCCGGCTCAACAGGCTTGCCTCTGAGCATTTCTACCATCAGAAAAATTCCTCTACCACCATCTAAAGCTGGAACAGGAAACAGATTAAACATGCCTAAATTTGCACTTATTATGGCAGCAATATACAGCAATTGGTACACACCCGTTTTTGCCGCTTCACCAACTATATGAACCATGCCCACAGGACCCACTATTTCGGCTTTGACCTTGCCAGTTAGCATCTGAAAGATTCCCAATAATATCATTTTTAAAATCCAGAAGGTCTTTTCAAAGCCGTATTTGATACTCTCTATGATAGAGTGTTTTTGTATCACTGTTTTAATACCGATAATTCCTCGCTGTGTACCCGGCTCTACTTTTGTCTTTACACTATAATCTATATACTTTCCGTCTCTAATTACAGTCACAGTAATTTCTTGATTTGGTTTGCTGCTTATTATTTCAACAACTTCTTCCCAGCTATTAACTCTGTAGTTATCTATTGCATATATTTTATCATAATTTTGTATTCCTGAAAGTTCGGCAGGATCTCCCGGAGTTACTGTTACTTGTGTCGAAGTAACTCCTGAAAAAAAACCTATAATTGCAAGCAGCAATATGGCTAAAACAAAATTCATCAATGGACCTGCGAGTATTACTCCCAAGCGCGTAAGGGGGCTTTTGTTATTAAAAGCTCTAGGATCATTTGTCTGGGAATCTTCGCCTTCCATTTTAACATAACCGCCAAAAGGCAGGATTCGAATGGAATAATGGGTTTCCTTTGATTTTATCCCGATTATTTGTGGCCCAAAACCCAGGCTAAATTCATTGACCTTTATATCTGATAATTTGGCAACAATAAAATGCCCCAATTCATGAAAAAAAACCAGCATTCCAAAAACGAAAATTGAAGATACCAGAGTTTGCAATGCTTTTCACCTTCCACAACTCAAACTTTTTTGGCCGATTTGTTTATTGGAGGTATTATCCCTGAATGTATAAGAGCCCTTACAATAACAACAACCAAAGGTCCTATAAATAATCCTTTCCACCCAAACAGATTAATACCTAAATAGATGGAAAGTAAAGTTAACAGTGGGTCTATGCCGAGATTTCGACCTACAATCTTAGCTTGCAAAATCTGCCTGCTTCCAAGAACTATAATATATAATACTAATAAACCTATAGCAAGGTTTATTTTGCCCACCATCAATAAAAAAGTAATCCAGGGTATAAATATTAAACTGGGACCAAATAAAGGCATTATATCCAATAGACCGCAAATTATGCCTAAAGTTAATGCATACTCAACCCTTAAAATGTAAAAACCCAAAACGGTAATAGCAGTAGAAATCAAAACCAAAATTATCTGCGCTTTTATTAATCTAAAAAAAGAAAATACCAGCTCAAGCTGCACGGACTTAACTTTGGCGTGTAATTGTTCAGGAAATAAGCTTTTGACAACCCGTATAATTTTATCCTTATCCTTTGTCAAAAAATAGCTAAACAAAAAGACAAATATTATTATTACCAACATATTCACAAATAAATTTGGAACCATGCCTACTTTATTGCCCAGGAAAGAAGACAAATTTGTTAAAGATCCGGTTATAGTATATAATATTTGATTTAAATTTGCCTTTAAATAGGCGATGATATCCTCCGGTATCTTTGCAAAAAAGTTTAGAAAATACGGATATACATTATCTATAAGTGCATTAAAATGTCTCATTTGGGTAGGTAAAAA
Source organism: Tepidanaerobacter sp. GT38 (assembly GCF_021991635.1). Classification (GTDB taxonomy): domain Bacteria; phylum Bacillota; class Thermosediminibacteria; order Thermosediminibacterales; family Tepidanaerobacteraceae; genus DTU063. The sequence goes on along the minus strand of NZ_JAFFJA010000018.1, from coordinate 28,820 downwards.
ATGGACAAAACGTGTAAGCTCAAAAGTAAAACGTGCAACTACTAATATAGAAATATACCCTATTAAACAAAATATTGTAGCTAGTACTACCGCCGTAATTACTCCTCTGTCAAAGTCTAGTTTTCGTTCAAGGTAACTCACAATAGGATCTATTAAAATAGCTATTATTATTCCAAAAACTAATGGCAGAAAATATCTAAATGCCAGGACGATGATAGCAGATGTAATTGCAACTGCAAGCAATAAAAGGAGAAGGGGGGTATAAGCACCTTTAATCTTCATGGCAGACCACCTTTTTGAAATAAAATCACTATAATTACATAAGCTACTGGAAAGGAGAAAAGAGCACTATCTAGTCTATCCAGAATTCCACCATGACCGGGAATGATATTTGAAAAATCTTTAATATTGCAATACCGCTTTATTAATGATGCTGATAAGTCACCGACTTGTGAAACAACACTAATGCAAATACCAAACCCTATAGCGTGTAAAACGCTAATTTCGGGTAAAAAGTATATAGAATATATGGTGCTAGCAACTACACTAGATAAAATACCACCAATGCTTCCTTCTACAGTTTTATTGGGACTGATAGTTGGCGCTAGTGGTGTTTTTCCCAGTAGCAATCCACTAAAGAAAGCTCCTGTATCACATGCCCATGTGGTAATAAATACCCACCAAGTTATATGTATGCCGCCTTTTAAATTCCTAATCAAAATCATGCTCATAAATAAAAATGTAGTGTATACAAAAGAAAAAATGCTAAAAACTATGTCCTTTATGTGATCGGGTTTTTTATTAATTATTATAATATAAATAAATTCACACATGAGTAATAAAATTATAAAAAGATAAGTCATAACAAAATCAAATCTATTAAATCTCGCAAAATATAAGAGCATAACTGCAAAGATAGCACTAATAAAAAAACTTATACGGATATTTTTTTTTGCAAAAGCATTGTCCAGCTCGTATAGGGCACATATATTTAATAAGGATATGACAGCATAGAAAACCCAGCCACCAATATTTATAGTATATCCTAATAGTATTATACCGACAACAGCACTAATAATTCTCTTAAGCATAACCCACCTGCTTTATTTTTTTAGGCCTCCAAACCTGCGCTCACGTTTCTGAAAATCACGTATAGCTTCCATTAAATTTTCAGGTTTAAACTCAGGCCAATAAATATTTGTAAACCACAATTCAGTATAGGCAATCTGCCACAGCAAAAAATTGCTGATTCTAATTTCACCACTAGGTCTTATCAGCAAATCTGGATCAGGCAAGTTTTGGGTATATAGATAATTTTTAAAAATTTCTTCACTAATATCATCCTGGCTAATTTTTCCTTCTAACACATCTGCACATATTTTTTTGCAAGCTGACAATATTTCTTGACGCCCACCATAGTTTAATACAATATTTAAAACAAGACCAGTGTTATTTTTCGTTTGTTTTAAGCTATATTTAATTTGTTCCACAATTCTCTGTGGCAATTCTTCCCAAGCACCTAACACGTTAATCTTTACATTGTTCTCATGAAGCAAGTCCACTTCCTTTTTTAAATAATACAGCAATAGGTTCATAATAGCATTTACTTCCTGAGCCGGCCTTTTCCAATTTTCCGATGAAAACGCAAAGACACTGAGGACTTGAATATTTAGATCACAACACGTTCTCACAATATCCCTTAAAGCTTCAGCTCCTGCCCAGTGGCCTGCAATTCTGGGGAGACCCTTTTTCTTAGCCCAACGTCCGTTCCCGTCCATGATTATAGCTATATGTTTTGGCAAGTTTTGTGCATTGATTTCGCTTGCTATTGTTACTTTTTTGTATTCCACAGGATTTTCCTCCTATATAATAGGTATACAATATATAAACTTTCTAATGATTTAAAACCCCCTTCAATGAGGGGGTTTTAACTTTAAGATATCATTCCCCAACTGGACTCTTAAAATTTCTTTCTGGAAAAAAAGCAGCCACTAAAGTAACTGAATTTTCACTCGTAAAATTATACCGCACTACTCTGGCTAAAGTATAATCGTCAATGGATTTTTTTACAGGTTTTGTATATATAATTTTAGTTTGAATTCCGCCTTTTGAAAGTCCCTCAACAGCTTTTTCTAACGGAAAGCCAATCAGTTCTAGTTTGATGTTTATACCTCCATAATCTCCTTTTCTTTGCTTGCTAAAATTTCATCAGCTTTATCTATGTATTTATCTGTTATTTTTTGAATTTCTTCCTGAGAGCGCTTCAAATCATCTTCCGAGATTTCTTTATTCTTTTCCATCTTCTTTAAGATGTCATTATATTCTCTTCTAAGGTTTCTTATTGCTACTTTGGCATCTTCAGCTTTTTTCTTGGCAAATTTGACTAGTTCTTGTCGTCTCTCAAATGTCAGTTCAGGCAGTATTAACCTGATAACTTTGCCATCATTGTTAGGTGTAAGCCCAAGGTCTGACTTCAAAATGGCTTTTTCTATAACCTGTAACATTTTTGACTCCCAGGGCTGTATTAAAATCATTTTAGGTTCCGGAACACTTATAGAGGCGACTTGATTTACCGGAGTTGGTGCACCGTAATAATCTACAAATATTTTATCAAGTAATGCTGTTGAAGCTCTTCCTGTTCTAATAGTAGCAAACTCAGATTTCAGATTAGTTAATACCCCATTCATTCGGTTCTCAAGCTCGGTAAAAATTTTCTTGTCCAATCCAATCAACTCCCCCTTACTACTGTCCCAATATTTTCACCTAAAATTACCCTTTTTATATTGCCGGGTGTAGAAATGCCGAAAACTATAATTGGAATGCTGTTGTCCATGCACAAGGACGTTGCTGTAGAATCCATTACCCCTAAACCTTTATTTATTACATCTATATAATCTATAGACTCAAATTTTTGCGCCGATGAATTCAAAGCTGGATCAGAATCATAAACACCATCTACTTTCTTTGCAAGCAGGATAACTTCAGCCTCTATTTCTGCAGCTCTCAAGGCTGCTGTTGTATCTGTGGAAAAAAATGGGTTACCAGTGCCTGCTGCAAAAATAACAGCTCGGCCTTTTTCTAAATGCCTTATAGCTTTTCTTCTAATATAGGGCTCTGCTATTTCTTTCATTTCAATAGCTGTCTGAACTCTCGTATCTAAACCCTTGTTTTCCAAAGCATCCTGCAAAGCAAGAGCGTTTATTACAGTAGCAAGCATCCCCATATAGTCAGCTGTTGCCCTATCCATATGTTTTGAATTCCTACCTCGCCATATATTCCCACCACCTACCACAATGGCTACTTGCACACCAAGTTTGTGGACTTCACTTATTTGTTCGGCTATGGAATTTAAAATATCTGAATCTATGCCAAAACCTTTATCTCCAGCTAATGCTTCGCCACTGATTTTTAAAACAACTCTTTTATAAACTGGTTTTTCCATCCACGGCCCTCTTTCCTAAAGAAATTCGATATTTTGTCATAAAATCCTCTTTTTTAAAAAAGAGACACTTAAATGGTGTCTCTTTTTCGGTATGTCTTAATAATCACTATACTTGTCCACGCTCAAATCGAACAAATCGGCTTACAGTAATATTCTCGCCTATAACTGCAATTTTTTCCATTATAAGCTCGGAAACTTTCTTATCAGGATCTTTAATAAAAGGCTGTTCTAAAAGGCAATTTTCTTCATAAAATTTTTCAATTCGCCCTTCTACAATTTTATCAACTATTTTTTCAGGTTTACCTTCATTCAAAGCTTGTGCTCTTAAAATTTCTTTTTCTTTCTCAAGGACTTCAGGGGGAACATCATCACGAGATAAATATTTAGGATTTGAAGCAGCTACTTGCATTGCAATATCTTTAGCTAAGCTTTTAAATTCTTCATTGCGTGCTACAAAATCAGTTTCGCAATTGACTTCAACCAAAACGCCAATACGACCATTTCCATGTACATATGATTCAATTATACCCTCAGATACAGCACGGCTTTGTTTTGTAGCTGCCTTTGCCAATCCCTTTTCTCTTAGTATGATTATGGCCTTTTCCATATCACCATTTGTTTCTACCAAGGCCTTTTTACAATCCATTATACCTGCACCGGTTTTTTCTCTGAGTTCCTTAACCTGCTCTGGAGAAATCATAAAACAACCTCCCTGTTTTAAATAAAAGGTAAGGGTTAAACAGCCCCCCTTACCTTAATCTTTGCTATTCAGCATCCATTTGTTCGCCTTGTCTACCTTCAATGACTGCATCTGCAATCTTCTCAGTCAATAATTTTACTGCTCTGATAGCGTCATCATTGCCAGGTATTACGTAATCTACTTCGTCAGGATCACAGTTAGTATCGACAATTGCAACTATTGGAATTTGTAATTTACGAGCTTCCGAAACAGCAATTCTTTCTTTTCTCGGATCCACGATAAAGACTGCCTGTGGAAGCTCAGACATATCTTTAATGCCACCCAGGTTTTTCTCTAAGCGTTCCTTCTCATGCTGTAAGTTTAGAACTTCTTTTTTCGGCAAAACCTCAAAAAGTCCTTCTTCCTCCATCTTTTCAAGCTCATTAAGCCTGTCAATTCTTTTCCTTATAGTTTTGAAGTTCGTAAGCATGCCGCCCAGCCAACGCTGATTGACATAATACATGCCACATCTTTGAGCTTCTTCCTGGATAGACTCCTGGGCCTGCTTTTTGGTCCCGACAAAAAGTATTTTACCGCCTTCAGCTGCAAGGTTTTTTACAAAATCATAAGCCTCTTCAATTTTCTTGACGGTCTTTTGAAGGTCAATGATGTAAATCCCATTTCTTTCTGTGAAAATATACTCCTTCATTTTGGGATTCCATCTTCTTGTCTGATGACCAAAATGCACTCCAGCTTCTAATAATTGCTTCATTGAAACTATTGACATTTTTTCACCTCCTAATGTTATAACCTCCGCTGATTTCATTAATCAAAGAGACCTAACGGCACCCTCTTTAAAACTTCCATCAGCGTGTGTATTTTTGCCGTTTGTTAGTATACCACAAAAACCACGTTAGTGCAAGAACTTCCAACAAATTTATGATTTTTTGCTCACAATGATTAATTTTATCAAAGCTGCTATTGGAACTGCTAGGATAAGCCCTACCAATCCAAAAAAAGTTCCGCCAATTAAAAGCGCAAAGATAACAGTAATTGGATGAAGGCCCACATGTTCTCCTACAATGTAAGGAGAAATTATTCCACTTTCTAATTGATGTATTATTATCATCGAAATAATTATCCATGGTATCTTATCAGGATATCGAAGCATAGCTATAGCTATAGCAGGCATTATCCCAATTAACGGCCCAAAATAAGGTATTATATTTGTAAAACCTGCTACTATACCTATGAGAAAGGCAAAATCTACACCTATGATAACCATGGATAGTGTCGTCAAAATGCCGATTATTAGACTTACCAACAATTGACTTCTCAAATACCTGCCTAATGTGTTGCCAAATTTTTCAAACCATTGTATTACTATTTTTCTATAAGAAGAAGGTATATAAAATATGGCGTTATGCTTTATTTTATCTAAATCCTTTAAAAAGTAAAAGCTCAGTATAGGAACTAATATGATACTGAGAATGCTCGAAAAGATGCCAATTATTGCATCTGCTACCTTTTGCAGCAAGTCAAGCAACAGTTCTTCCATTCTATTGATGTTTCTATCAACAACTTCTTGAAGGCTTATAGGCAAAGATGCAAGGTAAGTTGTCTTTATATTTGCAAAAATTCTCTGAACTTCACTTGTATAAAACGGCAGTGTATCTATTAGCTTGTTCAATTCTAAAATTATAATTGGTACTATGAATACAAGCGCAACAATAATTGAACCTATTAATATAAAATATATTAAAGCTACAGCAGCTGTCCTGTTCATTTTCTTTTCGGTTAGCATTTCAACAAGTGGATTTAATATATATGTAATAATTATAGCGAAGATAAATGGCAAAACGACTGCATACACCTTTTCCCTATTGATAAAGACATAAATTATAACCAATAATATTACAATAAACAAAAAAAGCCGGTATAAAAAAGTCCGGTTCGATAATATATTAATAGTCTTTTCACCCCTTTCAATTCCCCATAGTCAATTGCTCGCTTTTACTACCATATGGCAATAATGTGCCATCATCACAAACTTCATATACGGTAGTTTTGTTTTTTTGAATTGTAAATTCCACAAAGCACTCCCAACAATAATATTGATTAGTGCCGACTTTGCCTACTGTTTTTTTGTTACACAAAGGGCACACCACCAATGCTATCACCTCTATTTATCCATGGAATATTTTTACTGTTAATATTTTCCCCCAAAATGAAAAAAATACGCAATTAAAGCGTATTTTTTTCAAAATCACATCTTTGTTTTATAATGCCTCCACCGATTACAATGTCATCTTGATAAAAAACTACTGCTTGTCCAGGGGTTATGGCCTTTTGAGGTTCATTAAAAACTACTTTCACCATTTCGTCGCCGAAAGGCATTATTTCAGCAGGCTTTTCCTCAAAATTATATCTTATTTTTGCATTTACATTGAGTTTTCCATTAAGCTTTTCTATTGCCACCCAATTGATATTATTAGCCAAAAACTCTTTTGCATATAAGTCTTTTTCTTCCCCTAAAATTACTGCGTTATTTTCAACATCTATGTCTACGACATACAAGGGTTTTCCTGCTGAAATTCCTAGCCCCCTCCTTTGACCTATAGTATAAAAAGGTATACCCTTATGCTTGCCTAATATATTTCCTTTTGTATCAACAAAAGGTCCTTCTTCTATCTTCCCTGGAGCATTTTCACTAATAAAATCCCGATAATTAGTATTTACAAAACAAATTTCTTGGCTGTCAGGTTTATCTGCTACTGCTAAACCAATTTCATCAGCTATCTGTCTAATTTCCTTTTTTGTATAATACCCTAACGGAAAAAGAGTATGTTCTAATTGAAACTGGTTGAGATTATAGAGTGCATATGATTGGTCTTTGTCACGATCCACAGATTTTTTAAGCACATATCGTTTCGAAGCACCATCATATTCCACTTTAGCATAATGACCTGTCGCCAAGTAAAAGGCGTCAATTTCTAATGCTTTTTTCAGCAAATCTTCAAATTTAAGAAATTTATTACAGGCAATGCAGGGGTTTGGGGTTTTTCCACACAAATATTCTTTGATAAAATACTTTATGACTTTTTCATTAAAGGACTCTTTTAAATTGATTACATAATACGGAATTCCTATCTTGTCTGCTACGCGCCGCGCATCATAAACCGCTCCGATCGAACAACAGCCGCCTTCTCTAAGTTGAGTTTCATAAGGCATATCCTGCCAAATCTGCATAGTCATTCCAACTACGTCATATCCCTGCTGTTTAAGCAGATAAGCACAAACTGAACTGTCTACGCCCCCGCTCATTGCCACGACGACCTTTTTTTTATTCAACATTAACCCCTACTTTTTTCTTATAATCTTTTATTGCCTCATGCAGTGCATCTGCTGCTAGATTTGAACAGTGCATTTTTATTGGAGGTAGTCCTCCAAGAGCCTCTGCAACCTGCTTGTTGTTTATCTTTAAAGCTTCATCGATAGATTTGCCTTTGACCATTTCTGTAACCATACTGCTTGTAGCTATTGCAGCTCCACAGCCGAAAGTTTTAAATTTTATATCTTCAATTATATTGTCTTTTACTTTTATATAAATTTTCATTATATCTCCACAAACTGGATTGCCGACAGTTCCAACTCCATCAGCATCCGGGATTTCCCCCACATTTCGCGGATTTGAAAAATGATCCATAACCTTCTCATTATACATTTTTCGGTTGCTCCTTTCGTTCTGCAAATAAAGGTGACATTTCCCTTAATTTATTAACTATACCAGGAAGTACTTCCAGGACGTAATCCACATCTTCTTCGGTATTATCTCTGCCAAGTGTCAAGCGCAATGACCCATGGGCTATTTCATGAGGCAAACCTATAGCAAGCAAAACGTGTGAAGGATCCAGGGAACCGGATGTGCAGGCGGAGCCACTTGAAGCGCAAATACCTTTCATATCTAAATTCAGCAGCATCGACTCACCTTCAATAAATTCAAAAGAAAAATTGACATTATGAGGTAATCTAAGGGTTGGGTGACCGTTTAAGCGAGTATAAGGTATAGTTTCCATTATACCATTTATTAATTTATCACGCAGTTTAATAAGTTTATCGTATTGCTCTTGAAGCTCTGATTTGGCAAGTTCAGCTGCTTTTCCAAATCCAACAATTCCTGGAATATTTTCAGTTCCTGCCCTGCGTTTGCTCTCTTGAGCACCGCCTGTCATGAATGGCGAAATTTTAGTGCCTTTTCTTATATACAGTGCACCAATACCTTTTGGCCCATAAATTTTATGGGAAGACATGCTTAATAGGTCTACACCTAAGTCGTTAACATCTACGGGAATTTTACCCACTGTTTGAACGGCATCAGTATGAAAAATAATATCGGGTTTTTTCTGTTTTATTGCTTCGCCAATTGCTTTTATAGGTTCAATGGTGCCTATTTCATTGTTAGCATGCATGATTGATACCATTATAGTTTTGTCTGTAATGGCATCAACTACATGCTTAACATCAACTAAACCATATTCATCAACCGGCAAAAACGTTATTTTAAAGCCCTGTCTTTCTAAGTCTTCGCAAGTGTGCAAAACTGCATGGTGTTCAATGGCCGAAGTTATAATATGATTGCCCCTTTTTATATTAGCAGCTGCAACTCCCCTTAAAGCCCAGTTATCAGCTTCAGTCCCTCCAGAAGTGAAGTAAATTTCTTTTGCATCTGCACCTATTAGCTGAGCCACTTTCTCTCTACTGTCCTCGAGAGCTTTCTTGGCTTCTCTTCCATAAGAATAAATTGTAGAAGCATTCCCGAAGTTTTCTGTAAAATATGGCAGCATAGCTTCTACAACTTCTGGCCTGACTGGGGTAGTTCCCGCATGATCCATATATATTCTTTTCACAAAATGCCATCTCCTTTATAAATAAAGTTTATTTTACGAATAATTTCTAAAGGTCTCAGCTCTTAATTTTTTTCTTGCTTCGTTGCACATGTCTAAAAGCGTAATTGAATCAATTGTTTTAATTATGCTGTCTCTTATTTTTTCCCATACTATCCTTGATATGCAATTTTCATATTTGAGGCATTTAATTGCATCTTGCTCCAACACACAATCAACAATGCCTATTGGACCTTCTAAAGCTCTCAATACATCACCTACGGTGATTTCAGAAGGGTCACGAGTCAGCATATAACCACCATAAGCGCCTCTAACGCTTCGCACTAAACCGGCTTTTCTTAAAATAGCCATAAGTTGTTCCAAATAATATTCAGAGATCTCCTGCCTTTCAGCAATACTCTTTAGCGAAATAGGTTCATTTCCATAGTTAAGAGCTAAGTCATACATAGCTTTTAAGCCATATTGACCTTTAGTTGATAACTTCAATATACTTCTCCCCTAATTCCTATCGGATTACTCGGATTTATGGTTATAATATACTTTATGTGTTAGAAAATGTCAAGTGCTAAATAAAAAATTTATAAAGTATAGGCTATATCTTTATATCAATATAATGGCCAGACTTTTTTATAGATGTTCGTTGTTCTTTTGGATCTTGGTTTTTGCTTTGTTTTTTAGATTTTCTGTCACTGTCTCCCTTTGGTTTTTCCTGTTCTTCATTTATAATAATCCCCTCAGGTCTTGCGCGTTTGTTAACTTTTTGCCTGGAAGTTTCAAGCTGCATCTGAAATCCTGAAGCAAGTATGGCCTTTTGTGCTTCTTGATTTTCTTTTTGTAAATGTTGAATTTTTGATACCTCTGTAGATTTTGGCATCAAGGTCTGAAGGTCGACAGGTCTTACAGTCATAACAACACCTAGTCTTCATATGGCCCAAATCTTATTTGGCCTTCATAATTGTAAAAAGTAACATGATTAACCTTATCCCTGACTTTTAAACTAGCATTGCCAATTACTAAACTAACACCGGAATAACAGATATTTGAAGCTGAAATCTTTGCTCTGCCTGAATGGGACATAACCGAATCAAGACGTTCCTTTTCTTCTTTTAATTCTAGTTGCTGATTTTTTAAAGCCTCTCTGGTCAGTACAAGCTTGTCGAATAACACTTGTTTTTCCTGTGTCAACAAATTTTTTTCCTTTAATCGCTGTAATACATTTAAAGCCTGATCTATTTTAAGCAAATCTTTCTCTATATCTGCAAGCTTACTGCAAATATTTTGATAGTTGATTTTTAGTGTAGGATTAATTCCAACTTCTATTTCTGTATAAGTTGACATTGGAGAACCAATAGTTTTTGCAATAAGTTTCTCACCGGCTTTCGCAGTGCCACCCACAATTAACCCTTTTTTGCCTTCAAGTCTTATATCTCTTCCAGCAATAAGATGACTGTGCATGGCAGCTTCAAAAATAACGATATTATTTCCAGCAATTACTGTAGCATTTTCAATGTATCTTGCCGTAAAATCCTGCCCTGCTTCAAGGAATCCTTTGCCTTGCCCCTGAACTCCTCTTTTAATTACAATATTGCCTCCAACTTCAATTTGAGCCGCTTCAACAATGCCGTAAACTTCCAGATCTTGGCTGGCTTTGATTGTAAACCCGCTCTTTACATTGCCCAACACAATGACACTGCCTAGAAAGTCAATATTCCCTGTAGCTGGTCCTACATCGCCTTTGATTTCTAAAACAGGCAAAACACTTAGTTTGTTGTTATAAAAAACCGGTTGACCGTCAATATCTGCAAGCAGCTTGCTACCATCTTCTGAAACTATCACATTTTTGCCAGCATGAATTATTGGCCTTTTGCCGTCTTTAGCTTTTACAGTTTTTCCTGTAACGGTCATGCCAGGTGTGCCATTGGTAGGTGGAATAATTTCCGCTAGTAGCTGTCCTTTTTGTACGTTAATTACTAATCCTAAATTGTGGTAGTCAACAGTTCCGTCTTCAAGTAACTTAGGCTTAAGATTTCGATTGGTGTCAAAGTAAAACTGTATTTTTCCATCTTCACCATCTACTGGCGGTGTTCCAGAAGCTATGACGATTGATGTGTTAAAAATGTTATTATTTACAATTTCTCTTATTTTATTTTCATCAATACCGTACTTTATACCTTTGGCCGAAAGCTCCTCCATTATTTTTTCAAATGTAACCATTATTCCGCCTTTAGGCGGGACTACAAAAAGTGCTGCAGTCATTTTGTTATCACTTATCTCGATTTCTATTTTAGCATCTCTAATATCTGATTCATTCAGTTTATCTTCTTTTTTTTCGGTTTTGCCAATTTCAATACTTGTTCGCTCGATTGCCCAGTTCATTAAATCCTCAATTTTCTTATTATCCACCTTCTCACCTCTTTTCTATAAAATGGCTTTTTTTCTGCTTAAATGCCCTCTCAACCGTAAAATAGCTTTTGTATGAAGCTGTGAAACTCGACCCTGAGAAACATCCAAAACTTTGGCTATTTCTTTAAAATTTAAGCCCTCATAATAGTATAAAGTTATGACCAATCTTTCTTGTTGCTGAAGTTTATTAATAGCATTACCAAGGATTTTCTTGAGTTCTTGCTTTTCAGCTTGAACCTCCGGTTGATTACTGGCTTGTCCCGATTCATACCCTATTAAATCATCAAAAGCTAATACATTATAAAAAGTCGAAACTTCGGAATATAGTTGGTACAGCTCTTCCATTGTTATATTTAGGTGGTTGCAAATATCTTCATCACTGACTGAACGGCCTAAAAGCTGCTCTAATTCAGCAAAGGCATTTTGAAGTAACTTAGCCTTTTTCCTTACTCCTTGGGGGACAAAATCTATCTTTCTAAGTTCATCGATAATTGACCCCTTAATTCGTGAGTAAGCATATGTTTCAAATTGAACTCCCTTGTTTGCATCATATCTTTCTATAGCCTGCAAAAGCCCAAAAACACCGAAACTTATCAGATCTTCATATTCCAGATATGGTGGTAGGTTTATGTTCAACCGGTTTACTATATGTTTAATTAGAGGTATGTAATTTTCGATAATCTTTTCTTTGATGGAACTATCTTTAGAATTATAATAGCTCTTCCATAACTTTTCAGAATTAGCAGTTTGCATAGTACACCTCATTATAAAATCCTAACACCATGTCCAATTGTTTTAATAGTAAGCTCTCCGGTTTCGCAAAAAAACTCAATAGTCCTTCCATAATTCCCTTCTACATCTTCCGCAACAATCTTTATGTCTAACTCATTAAGCTTAGCTTTAACTGCCTCCACATTTCGTTTACCTATTTGCATAACGCTGCTCTCTGCTTTCATTTTAAACATTTGAGCGCCTCCGGCGATTTTACTTATGATATCGCTTTTTCGATTTGCACCGAGTTTAAGCATATCTTGTAACAAGGCATCAATAGCAGTATCAGCAAATTTACCCGGATTAAAATCTTTTTGACTGCTAAGTCTGCTGTCAGGAAGCATAACATGAGCTAAACCACCTATTTTTTTTACTCTATCATATAATACCACACCCACACATGAACCTAAACCTAAAGTTACTAATGTAGCCGGAGACCTGGCTGCTTTATATTCCGCCATTCCTACGCGAATTATCAGACTCAAAAGTGCTCACTCCAATAGCCTTTAAAAGTTGCTTTAACGATTTATCATCTGGAATCATAAGATAATGCAGCTTAATACCAGCTAAGCCTTCAACAAACTCTGTCTCAATCAAAAATGCTGTATCACCTAAGTATCCGTATAAACTGAGCGGAAAGCTTACGATTGCCCCTGCCATATCAAAGGCTATACTGGGAACTGAAATTTTTAGGTAGAGTTTAGTAAGCTCTGAAAGCGCTGTAACATATGAGCTTCCGATAATATTGCCTAATTCAGCTAATGCAGACTCTTCCATTTCAGAAAAATCGCGATTTATATCTCTATTATTATTTAGCAATGTTTTAGCTAATGCATATGCGTCCTCTTCTGAAATCACAATCAAAATGTTTCCGTCAATATCTCCGCTAATTCGCAAAAATATGCCTACTACCAGTTTTTCTGGCCCGCCTAATAATTCTGATACATCATTAAAACTAATTATTTTAACTTGGGGAACTTTTATGGTTATTTTTTTTGAAAGCATCATGGACAGTGCCGTAGCGGCATTGCCAGCTCCTATATTTCCTATCTCTCTTAGTGCATCAAGTTCTAAGTCAGAATACATCACAAATCCACCCTTATATTTGAGCCAATTCTTCTATTTCTTGAGGCTTTAAAAGCTTTGCTACATTAAGCAGTATCAGTAATTTTCCTTCCAGTTTGCCTACTCCGTCAAGATAGTCGGAATCAATGCTGCTGGTAATTGGCGGTGCTGGTTCAATGTCTTCCTGGGCAAGTTGCACAACCTCCGTAGCAGAATCCACAATCATACCAACTGTGATTTCATCTACAGAAACTATGATAATTCTAGTGTTTTCTGTTGTTTCGGCAGGAGGCAAGTCAAATCTTTTTCTTAAATCTATAACTGGAACTATTTCTCCCCTTAAATTAATAACCCCTTCTACAAACTTCGGAGCTTTCGGCACCCTTGTAATCGGCATCATTCTCTCTATTGTTTTAACCTGTAAAATATCTACACCATATTCCTCTTGGCCTATTTTAAATTCAACAAACTGACGAATCTTATCTGCCATTTTTAAGACCTCCCTCATATCAATTTATTTATATCAAGTATTAAGGCTACTTCACCATTGCCTAATATTGTAGCTCCTGCGATAAATTTAATATCTTTTAAGAAACTGCCAAGACTTTTTATTACTATTTCCTGTTGGCCTATAAGGTCATCCACAGCTAATCCTACATCTTTTTCACCCTTTTTTACTATTACTAAGGTTAAATTTTCTGTATTCTGATCTTGTCTGTGCGTATCTAGAACCTCGTTAAGCCTTGCTATAGGAATTACATTTCCTCTAAGTAAAATTACTTCACGCTTTTGAACTGTTTTTATTTGGTCCCTTGTTACTGTAACTGTCTCTTTTATGGAACTTAGAGGAATAGCATATTTTTCTCCACCTACCAACACCATTAGAGCCTGAATAATGGCAAGTGTTAGAGGAAGTCTAATTTGGAAGGTTGTCCCTTTATCTTTTATAAAATTAATCTCAATGGAACCGCCTAGAGATTCTATCTTAGTTTTAACTACGTCAAGGCCAACTCCTCTTCCTGAAATATCAGTAACTTTGCCTGCCGTACTAAATCCCGGCTTAAACAAGAATGATGTTATTTCATAATCCTTTAAGTTTTTTGATTGTTCTTCAGTTACGAGGCCTGCATTTACAGCTTTTTTTAGAACTTTGCTTAAGTCAATTCCTCTGCCATCGTCAGATACTTCTATAACTACATTATTTCCGTCCTGATAAGCTTTAAGATTTATAGTGCCTTGTTCAGGTTTGCCTTTGCTGATTCTTTCTTGGGGATCCTCTATACCATGGTCAGCAGCATTGCGAATAAGATGTATCAAAGGGTCTCCGATTTCATCTATTACCGTCCTGTCTAACTCTGTTTCGGCACCTTCTATAACTAAATTAATCTTTTTCGAAAGCTCTCGAGACAAATCGTGAACAACCCTGGGAAACCTATTGAAAACATTTTCTATCGGCACCATCCTAGCTTTCATTACCGCATCATGAAGGCTTGACGTAATTCGCTCCAGATATTCTATTGTTTCACGCTGGGCTTGATAGTTATTGTCTTTGATATCTTCCAATCTGGTTTTTATTATGATTAATTCGCTCACTAAATTCATCAAATTATCTAAACGTTCAATATCAACCCTAAGGGTTTTAGTAGTCTTTTTTAAATTTTTCTGTCCATTAGATGGCTTTTGCGTTGTTAAAAATGGCTTTGTCGTTTCAGCAGTATCTTTAGAATCAGCATCGTCTTCTAAATTTGCCTTTTGAACCTCAATCGAATCTTGATCTATCCTCATTACGTCTACAGTTTTAAGCTCAGATACAGAACTTAATGCCCGCAAAATATACTCTTTGTCTTTCGATGTGACCAAATATAGCGTAAACTCATTTTCAAATTTTTCATCTTCAATATCCTGAACCGATGGTTCAGTCTTTATTATATCACCAAATGCTTCCAATGTCTTAAAAACCAAGAATGCCCTGGCAGATTTTAATAGGCACTCATCAATAAGTGTTACATTTATTTTCCATATGTAAAGTCCTTGATCTATTGCTTTGCGTATTAGTCTGTCTTCATATTCATTAAAATTGAAGACGTGCTTTTTTGTATTTTCAATAGTGGTTTTTGTTTTGTTTAGATAAACATCATTTTTGCCCTTGAGCCTTTGTATAACCGTAGAAATATCCCTGTGTTGCTCTTGACCCTGTTCTTCTATATCGTTAATTAGTTCTTCTAAAATATCTACACAATTTAAAAGTGTATCAATGATTTGTTCGTTAACATTAATTTTCTGATTCCTTATTTCTTGTAAAAGATTTTCCATCTCGTGTGTTAATTCAGAAAGTTGAGTAAATCCCATGGTGCCTGACATGCCTTTTAGGGTATGAGCCGAGCGGAAAATTTCATCCACAGTCTCCTTAGTTGGATTATTTTCTAATTCCAGGAGATATCGGTTTAGATTTTCAATATGCTCTTTAGCTTCTTCTAAAAACACATCCAAATACTGATTGTTCATCTTATTCACCTCTGTACTTAATTAGAGTCATTTAATCCTTTTTGCCTCAATTCTCTTTGCTTTGCAAGGATAAATTTTATAATCTTGTCCTGCGAACGCTCATCGATATCTACAAACTTTACGGCAATATCATACTTGTTTACTTCCCTGATATCATCTCTTTCCGTTCTAACTACGGAGGCTTTTATGGCCTTTTCACCTAAAATATCAGGAATTTTAACTTCTAAATCTGCTCCTTTTTCTATCGTCTTCGAATGAGCAAATTTGATTCCACCTGCACTTAAATCACGGGTATATCTTAAAAACGTTTCCTCCGTACCAAATAATTTTATATGTATAGGCAAAGAAACTTTTAACCTAAAGTAATTCCGTTTTTGTTTTTTATACGGCAAACCCAAAGGATGCATTTTGATAACCGGTATGGGTTCATATTTTTTATCTTCAACTATACCCTCAATGCAATAATATGAATCCTTTCTTGAAAAGTAAATATTAATCTTTTCATTGATACCAATAAAAAACGTCCGACCGCCTTTCATTGGCATGCTCAAAAGAATACTGTTGGGGTAAATGTCTTCTATTTTAGAAGGGAAAAATAATTCACCATTTTCCCTTTTTATTTCTATTATTACTTTCATACCTATTTCTAAAAAATTATCAAACAATTACATAGCCCCCACGTTTGTTTTTATAAATGAAATAAGCTTTTTAAACCAACCATCAACAGTAACTCTATTTTCAATAGATGATTGCTGGCCATATACAAGTTTTGAGGTTATGTTTATCAAGCATTTGGAAGCTAACCCCTCTGGGTACTTGATAAAAAAAGGAATTTGTTCCATATTTGCCTTATGAATAGACTTGTCCTCCAGTATAAATCCTAAGTAATTAATATCTATATTTAAAAACTTTTTTGCCGCCTTTGTCAGCTTTTCCATAGTAAATTGAGCTTCTTTATAATTTTCAGTTTTGTTTACAATTAAATTTATTTTATCACAGTGTTTATGGGCTACTTTAATAAGAGCATAGGCATCCGTTACTGAACTAGGTTCCGGAGTTGTCACTACAATTACTTCATCAGCAGACTGAATAAAACCTATTACATTTTTTGAGATGCCAGCACTGGTATCTATAATAATTATATCAAAATCTCCTGAAATGCTCTTAAAACTTTCAATTAATATTTCTAATTGAGCATTTGTAATGTTGGCCAATTCATATAGACCCGATGCTCCTGGAAGTACTGAAATCCCCTTTGGCCCATCAACTATTATATCTTGAATTGATTTACCTATAGATAAAACATGAGAAAGATTATACTTGGGATAAAGGCCTGTCACTACATCAATGTTGGCAAGACCTAAATCCGCATCAATCAACAGCACTTTTTTCCCTAGGTTTTGAAGTGCCAAACCTAAATTAACTGACAAGTTAGTTTTGCCAACACCACCTTTACCGCTTGCAACACAGTAAACCCATAGATTTTTGTTTGGCTTTGAGGAAGATTTTTTTTGCTCCATGATCTTCCTAAGCTTAAGAGCCTGTTCATACATCTTCCTTGGCCCCCAAAATCATTTCAGCTATCTTGTCGGCTGAGGCAATTTCAATATCATCGGGAACATTTTGACCCATAGTAAAATAAGATAGTTTACACCCGGTCATTTTCAATGCATTCAATATCATTCCATAGGATTTTGTTTCGTCAAGCTTAGTTATTAAAATTTTTTTATATCCAAGTTCTTTATAATTATTTAAAATATCTACCATATCCCTATTTTTGGTTGCAGCGCTAATTACAATATGAATATCATCCGGATTTAACACATCCAGTAAATTTTTGATTTTCTTTATCTGAATGCGGTTATTGGGACTAAACCCCATAGTATCAACCAATAATAAATCATAACCTTTTAGTTCTGACAAAATCTCTTTTACTTCTTCCGGCCTGTAAACCACATGGACGGGTATTTCCAAAAGATCACCATAATGCTGTAATTGTTCAATAGCACCTACTCTAAATGTGTCTGCTGTTATCATCGCAACCTTTTTATTTTTATATAAAACATAATGGGCGGCAAGTTTTGCAATGGTTGTGGTTTTGCCTACACCAGTGGGCCCAACAAAGACAACAATATTATTCTCCTTTGACAGTGGGATTGGTTCGATTTCATCGACAAATAAGGCGATTTCTTGTTTTAAAGTTTCATATAATAAAGTTTCATTATTTAAGTCTGAATCAGTGAGTGCTTTTTTTGTATTGTCTATTAACATATTAATAATGCCAGGGTCAATTTCCATCTCATACATTCTCTCTTGGTATTTTTTTAATAGCTTGGGCATATCAATGTCTGTAGAATCATCTCGTTGTTTTTTATCCGAGTATAGTTTACTTAACAGCTTTTTGACTTCCTCAATATCCGTTTTTATGTCTTCAATTTCAGTAATAGATGCACTTTCCTTGGGTTTTAAATTGGCGTGTGGCAAGGGTGTCGGGTCTGGCATTATAGGGAAATTCACAGTTGGTTTTATATCATTAGCTGCTACGACCTCAACCATCTTTTTTGCAAAAAGGCCCATAAATCCACCTTTTTTTATATGTTTTGTTTTAAGTATTACCGCATCCTTACCTAAATCAGTTTTTACTTTATAAAATGCCTCTTGAATATTATCAGCAACATAGGTTTTAATTTTCATTTAAAGTCACCATCCCGACTGATTGCACTTCTATACCTGGTTCCAGCTCACTATAGGATAAAACCGGTAAAAAAGAAATATAATCTTCAATAACTTTTCTAAAGTACATTCTGACCATAGGACTCGTCAGTACAATGGGCGTTATGCCCCGCATGTTTAAGTTATTAATCAATTTTACAAGAGAATTTCTTATTTTTTGCACTGATGATGGCTCTATCGCTAAATAGGAACCTTGTTCATTCTGGCGAATAGAATCCAATATTAAATCTTCAACGCGGCTATCCAATGTGATTACTTTTGCGCTTTTCCCGGTTATAAACCGTTCTGTAATTACTCGTTTTAAGCGTTGCCTTACATATTCTGTTAACATCTCTGTATCTTTGGTAAGGGCAGCATAATCACCTAGTGTCTCAAGAATCGTCACCATATCTCTAATTGGCACATTTTCTTTTAACAAATTGGACAGTACCTTTTGTATTTCACCTATTGTAAGAATTTTGGGGACTGTTTCTTCCACCAATGCGGGATATTGATTTTTTAAATTGTCCAATAGATTCTTAACTTCTTGACGACCAAGGAGCTCATGGGCATAGCGCTTTATAATTTCTGTCAGGTGGGTTGCAAGCACTGAAGCTGCATCTACTATTGTATAACCTTTTAGCTCAGCCTGCTCTTTTTTATCGCTGGATATCCACCGTGCCTGTAGGCCAAAAGCAGGTTCCCTTGTTTCAATTCCATCTATGTCTATAGGACCTCCTGTGGGATTCATGACCATAAAGCAATCTGTTCTCAGTTCGCCTCTTGCTGCCTCAACACCTTTAATCTTTATTACGTATTCATTTGGATTTAATTGTATATTGTCTCTGAGCCTTATCATAGGAACTACTAAACCTAAATCCAATGCACACTGCCTTCGTATCATTACTACCCTGTCCAATAAATCCCCACCTTGATTGCTATCTGCAAGGGGAATAATATTATACCCAAATTCTACCTCAATAGGATCTACCTGCAACAGGGAATAAATATTTTCAGGTCTCCTCATCTCTTCCAGTTCTTTTTCTTTTTGCAATTGCTCTACTTCTTGATCTTTTTGTTTAGACGCTCTATCTAAAGACATACTCATATAGCCTAAGGTTCCTGCGAGCGCGATAAAAGGAAGAAATGGCAATCCCGGAATTATAGCAAAAAGGCCTAAAGCTCCAGCCGACAACATCAATAGCTTAGGATATGAAGTCAACTGCTTTACTAGGTCCTGGCCAAGGTGGCCTGAACTTGCAGCTTTTGTGACTATAATACCAGTTGCCATAGAAATTAAAAGTGCAGGAATCTGACTGACAATACCGTCACCTACTGTAAGAAGTGTGTACCTACTTAACGCTTCTGTAACTTCCAAACCATGAAAAACTATTCCTGTAATAAGACCACCAATTACATCTATTATAACTATAATAATACCTGCTATGGCGTCACCTTTGACGAATTTACTGGCACCGTCCATGGCACCGTAAAAATTAGCTTCCTTTTGAATCTCTAATCTTCTTTTCTGAGCTTCGCTTTCAGTAATAATCCCGGCATTTAAGTCTGCATCAATACTCATTTGCTTGCCAGGCATGGCATCAAGTGTAAATCTTGCAGCAACTTCTGCAACTCTCTCGGCGCCTTTGGTTATTACAATAAACTGCACAACTACAATAATGACAAATATAATGAATCCAACCAAGGGGTTCCCTTTAACAACAAAATTCCCAAAAGACTCAATGACTTTTCCAACATACCCATCAGTTAAAATTAGCCTAGTAGATGATACATTAAGTGAAAGTCTGAGCATAGTTGCTATTAACAAGAGGGAGGGAAATATGGAAAAATCAAGAGGCTTTTCTATATTCATTGAAATCAAAAGAATTACAAGAGAAAAGGTTACATTAAAGACCAATAATATATCCATTAAAGCAGCCGGTAGCGGTATTATCATCATTACAATTATTGCAATTGCCATTATAGCCATAGTTATATCGCCTAGTTCCATTTTATAACCTCCTCTCCCTCATACTGTAAACAAAGGCCAATATTTCTGCTACTGCATTATATAATGACTCCGGTATTACGTCTCCAACTTCCACGGTCTTATACAGGGTTTGAGCCAATTCCTTATTTTCGACAATGGGAATGTCCTTTTTTAAAGCAATTTCCTTTATTCTTTCAGCCAGCTTATCGACGCCTTTGGCCAGCACCACAGGTGCAAAATGTAAAGCAGAATCATATGCAAGAGCTACCGCATAATGTGTTGGATTTGTAATTATGACATCAGCTTTTTCCACATCTTTCATCATCCTGCTACGAGCCATCTGTCGTTGAATTTGCCTGATCCTTGACTTTATCTGAGGATTGCCCTCTACTTCTTTATATTCTTCTTTAATGTCTTGCTTTGACATCATAAGGCCTTTTTCGTATTCATACCATTGATAAAAGTAATCAAAAACCGCCATTATTAATAATGTGATAGCTGCTCTAATACCCATTTCAAAAGCTATGCTCAGAATCAGGCTCAATGAATCGCCTAAGCTCATATCCAACATTAAAGTAAATAAATTTTTATGTTTGTTGATAACAGTATAAACCACATAAGCTATTAGGGAAATTTTGAAAATCGATTTTAACAGCTCAAGAAGGCTTCTTCTAGAAAAAATACGCTTCAGGCCTTCTAAGGGGTTTATTCGCTCAAGCTTAGGTGAAATGGGCTCCAAACTTAATACAAATCCAACCTGCATGTAATTTACTAGCAAACTCAAACAAAAAATACCAAGTATTATGGGAAAAACTACTCTTAATATAAGTCTTAGTGTCTCGTAAAACAGTGAAATAATTCCGATTTGTGTAAAGATATCTTCTCTGTTTATTGAATCAATTAAAAAATAGTTAAAAATCTGCGTCATACTGACAGTTGAATTTCTGCCTGCAATTCTAAATATAATAAAACTTGCCAGTAGAATAAAAGCAGAGTTTAGTTCCCTGCTTGAAAAAACTTGGCCTCTTTCTCTTGCCTTCTGACGCCGCCTAGGGGTAGCTTTTTCTGTCTTTTCCTGGGCAAATAATTGTAAGTTCACGGTCTTACCAACATTTCTTTAATTGTTATTAGAATGTTTTCATAGGTGCCGTTGTAAACAGCATCTAATATTATAAAAAACATGGGGAAAACCATAATCATGCTTATCATTCCCACGGCTATTTTTACAGGAAGGCCAACCATAAACACATTCATTTGAGGAACCGTTCTCGCAATAAGTGCTAAAGCCAAATCTGTTAAAAAAATAACAGAAACTACTGGCAAGGCTATTTTTACTCCAAGCAAAAACATGTCTTTAAAACTTACGATTAATGCATTCAATAGGCCCTCTTGAAATACAGCTTCGCTGAGGGGTAGCAAATCGTAGCTTTTTATAATAGCTGAAATTAACATATGATGGCCATTAGCAGTTAAAAATAAAAGTATTGTTAAAATATAAAAATAATTTCCCATAAGAGGCACTTGTGTATTACTTTGAACATCCAATACATTTACTATTCCAAAGCCCATTTCCATATCAATTATCTCACCTGCTAGATAAAGGGAAGAAAAGAGCAAAAAAGCCCCATACCCAATTGTTATCCCAGTAATAAATTCTTTTAATGTACTTGCAGCCAAAATCCATAAATTGTCGCTAAAATTTATATCAGGAATAAAAGGGTAAACAATGATGGACAAAAGCGCTGCCAGGCCTATTTTCGCCTGTGCAGGAATTTCGCGCCTACCAAATACTGGGGTAATTAGCATATAACCTAAACATCTAAATAATATAAGTAGAAATTTTAATAAAGCTGTTTCTAAACTTATTTGCATAGTATCCTAACCTAATTTATAAATTTGGGAAGTTCATAATACAATTTTTGGGTAAAATCCGTTATAACCGTTAACATCCAAGGCCCAAATATAATAATTGCAGCTATAACTGCAATGATTTTTGGAACAAAAGTAAGGGTTTGTTCCTGTATTTGCGTTGTGGCCTGAAGAATACTGACAACAATTCCCACCAACATACCAAGACCCAAAATAGGCGCAGATACTAACAGTACCACTGATAGTGCTTCTCTAGCTAAGTAAATTACTGTTTCTTGAGTCATTATTTTATCACTTCCTTAAAAGCTCAACGGAATCCAGTGATTATAGAATTTATTACCAAATTCCAACCATCTACCATAACAAACAACAAAATCTTAAAAGGCAATGATATCATTATGGGTGGCAACATTAACATTCCCATCGACATAAGGGTACTTGACACAATCATATCTATAATTAAAAAAGGTATAAATATTACAAAACCCATTTGAAAGGCGGTTTTTAACTCACTTATTATAAAGGCAGGAATCAATACATAAGTAGGGATATCGTCAAGAGAATCTACGGGCTTTTCCAGCTTAGCATAGTGAACAAAAAGGGCTAAATCTTTTTCTCTTGTCTGCCTAAACATAAAATCGCGTAAAGGAACCTGAGCCCTTTGTAGTGCTTCAGTTGTATTGATTTCCTGATTTATGTAAGGTTGAAGTGCCTGTTCGTTTATCTGGCTCCACACCGGAGCCATTATGAATATAGTCAGAAACAAAGCAAGACCTATAAGCACCTGAGTAGGCGGAACTTGCTGGACTCCCATTCCGTTTCTGACAAAGGAAAGCACAATAATAGTTCTGGTAAAAGATGTGAGCATTATTAAAATTGAAGGTGCAAGTGATAGGATAGTAAGTAGCAATATTACTTGCAGAGTTAAACTCACATCGCCTGGAGTCTCAGCGGGTTCTATAAAAGGAAAAGATGGTATTGGAAAATCCTCAGGAGCAGCAAATGCTGTTTTATGTATATTTATCATATTAATAAGAAACAAGGTTGTATATATTGTTTTTAGCCTAAAACTTTTCTGTATAATCATTTTTTCCCACCAAATTTGTTATGTTCAGTAATTCCTTTAATTTTGCTTAAGTAATTCCCTAAATGAACTGAAAAACTATCCTCCATGAGATTTTCCTCAGCTTGCATAATCAGTTCCGCTTCTTCAGAACCTAACTTTTCCAACAAATGCACACCTTCTTTTCCAGTGCCGAGAAGCAATAAGCCCTCAGGTGATTTTACAATGTAAAGTGCATTATCTCCACTAAGTTGTAAACTATCAATTACCTCCATGTATTTGCTTTTTACCCTTATTTTCATCTGATATTTGCTTATCCAACGCGTCGTAAAATAAGCCAAAGCAGCTACTAGGACGAAAAATATAAAATATACAACAAAAGTCATAACACTTAATGGTCTTGAAATCGCTGGATTTGTAATATCGCCTGAGATATCAAAGTCATATTTTTCTAAGTCGTCTATGTTCACAGGATTTGCAAGTACTTGTGTTGTGGCAAAAAGTACTACTAATATTGTAAACAAAATAATGGAAACGGTGTTTTTGCTCATTGAAAAAACCTCATTAAGAAGCCAGCGCTTTTCTTACTGCTTCAATAACCCTTTCAGGTTGAAATGGTTTTACAACAAAATCTCTGGCACCGGCCTGTATAGCATCTATTACCATTGCCTGTTGTCCCATAGCAGAACACATGATAATTCGTGCCGAAGGGTCACTTGCTTTTATTTTTCTGACGGCCTCAATACCATCCATCTCAGGCATGGTTATATCCATAATAACCAAATCTGGTCTTAGTTCTTCATAAGTTTTTACAGCAACAGCTCCATTTTCAGCCTCTCCTGCCACAGTATATCCATTTTTGGTCAGTATGTCTTTTATCATCATTCTCATAAAAGCAGCATCATCTACTATTAATATTCCTCCCATTAACCTCAACCTCCTATTACTGTAAACTCTTAACCCTATCAATAGAGTTTAATATTTCTGTAATTCTAACGCCAAAGTTTTCATCTATGACCACAACTTCACCTTTGGCCACTAGCTTACCATTAACTAAAATATCAACTGGCTCTCCCGCCATTTTATCTAATTCTACAATGGTTCCGGGAGATATATCTAAGATCTCTTTTATGGTCTTACTTGTCCTTCCCAGTTCTACAGTCACTTCCAACGGAACATCTAATATCAAATCTAGACTTGAACCACTTGTATGCATTGGTTCTTCTTCAAAATGCTGAAATTGAACTGGTTTCACTTGAACGTTAGCCGTGGCATTATTAGCTGTTGCTTGCAAATTTTTTTCAGGTTCTTTTTTTAACATATCTTTTCGCTCCTGTGCAATTTGAACAGACTTCTGTTCTTTCTCTTCATTTAACCTTGAGCTTTCCGCCTCAAAATCAGGTTGGTCTGGTGTTGTTGACAGGGCATAGAGTTGTTGAACCAGGTTTTTTGCAAAAGGAATTTGCATCAATTGCATTATTTCAGTTTTCAAAAAGTCTCCAACTTCCATATTAAAAGATATAGTTACTATATCTTCAAATTCATCAAAATACCCTTTTAACGAATCTGTAGCCAAATTTATTTTTGTCAAACGTGGAGGTGATATGTTGATATCCTTTTTTAACATTGTTGATAAAGAAGTAGCAGCAGACCCCATCATCTGATTCATTGCTTCTCCAACAGCACTCATTCGCATGTCATCCAGTTCTACATCAGTATTACTACCATCACCTCCCATCATTAAATCAGCAATGACTTTTGCATCGTTTTCCTTAATTATCATTAAATTACTACCACTCAATCCCTTTGTATAAGAAACCTCAACACTAATAAATGGTATAGGATGAGCTTCTTTTAACTTTTGTATACTTGTAATAAATACTTTTGGGGTAGTAATTGTAACTTTATTTCGAAGCAGAGAATACAGAGTAGTAGCTGATGTTCCTATAGAAATATTGCCGATCTCCCCTAATGTGTCAATTTCTTCTTTTGTTATTTGATTTTCAGATTCTAATAAACCTTTTGTAAGTGCTCTTATCTCTTCAGAGGATAACAGCTGCTCATCCATCGAATCAGTCCTCCATTTCATAGGTTTTTTGGACTCTTACTGCCATTTTATTGCGATAAACGCCTATAGTTCCTGAATATTTCAATCTATCTTCTACGTATAAATCAATTCCATCACTTATATACTTATCCAAAGTTATTACATCTCCGACTGATAGATTGATAAACTCGCCCACAGTTACATGAGACCTGCCGAGTTCTGCTCTAATTTCTGTTTTCATATCATATACCTTATTTGTTATAACTTCCTTTACCATTTTAGGCTGTTCACTGTTTGTAGATAACCATATTCGTGTAGACAGTTTTGATATTATTGGTTCTAGAACAATATGAGGTATACAAATGTTTATCATACCTTCACTGTTGCCAACTTTTGCATTAAAAGTAATCAGGGCCACAGCTTCATTAGGTGAGACCAATTGAACAAACTGAGAATTTGTCTCTAGCTTTTCCATAGTTGCCTTTATTTCTACAACATCCTGCCATGCCTCAGTTAAAATGCTTGTCATTTTTTTAAAGACGCTACTAATAATGCTGCTTTCAATTTCAGTCGGTTCTCGGGATTTTTCGTTAAACTCTCCAGATCCTCCTAACAATCTATCTATAATTGCAAATGCAACCGTTGGGTTCATCTCAATAAGGGCAGCACCTTTTAATGGTGAAAAGTCGACAACTGCTATAAGTGAAGGATTTGCAACCGAAATAATAAATTCATTGTAGGTCATCTGCTCAACAAAGAACACATTGATTTGTACAAGGGTTCTAAGTTTGGCAGAAAGATATGTTGTAAGTAGCCTGGCAAAATTTTCGTGAATCATGCTCAACGTATGAAGCTGTTCTTTTGAAAATTTATTAGGGCGCTTAAAATCATAAGGCTTTATTTTTTTATCCGATTCTTTGTTTTTTATATCCTCAGCTTTTACCTCTCCCGTGGATAAGGCCGCTAAAAGTGCATCGATTTCATTTTGAGAAAGTATTTCAGACAATGTGTTCGCCCCCATCCACTTAATTTACAATAATGTCAGTAAAATAAACATCGACAATTCTTCCGCCATTTAATAATTGATTTAAAGCTTCTTTGATTTCCTTCCTCAGCTCTTCCATACCGTTACTGTCCTTAACTGAATCATGAGTTTTTGACCTTAGTATCGTAAATACTTTATCTCGAATTTCACTATCCTTGGATACAACTTCCTTTTCGCACTGTTTATCATTTAGCAAATAAACCATGGATAGTTTAATGTATCCCTTATCTGCTAAATTTGTGAGAAATTCCCCCGCATTATATGCCACCTGATCTCTTGAAGATTCTACATATTTTACGCTGCCACCTGCAATATTTTTGGCTACTACATATGCTACACCGGTAGTCATAATCATTAAAATAAATAGCGCCAAAACCACCAACAAAACATTTCTCAACCCACTCCTATTTTCGCTCTTTTGTGTTGCCAAGGCCTATCCTCCTTTACTTAGGTTCGCTAGCTTCTGATGTGGATTTTAGTATGATTATATCCACTCGCCTATTTAGTGATCTATTCTTGGCTGAGTCATTGGGAGCTATTGGTCTATATTCACCATATCCTGCTGCAGATAGTATATAAGGTGAAAAATTGTGTTTTTCAATCATGTATTTTACGACATTAACCGCCCTGGCAGTAGATAACTCCCAGTTTGATGGAAATTCGCGGGTATGTATAGGTAAATTGTCAGTGTGACCTTCTATTCTTATGTGTTTGTGTGTTTCTTTAAGTAATGGAGCAAGCTTATCCAAGATATCTTTAGCTTCATCTTTTATATCAGCTTTGCCAGAATCAAATAAAACTCCCTCTATTAATCTAATGACTAAGCCGCGCTCATCTAAATTTACCTGTACTCCCTTTAGGTTTTCTTCAGTAACGATTTCTTCCACTTCTTCCTGCAGCAGTTCAAACTCCTGTTGTTCCTGAGCAGAAATCAATAACTCTTCTACTTCTCCTCCTTCAATAAAATCACCTTCATGTATAACCATTCCACCGTCGATTATCCCCAAGGAACCCTGTAGAGAGAGCATTGCTGCATTAAATTTACTTTTATCTATACTAGAAAAGGAAAAAAGCAAGACAAAAAAGATGAGAATTTGTGTAATTAGGTCTGAATAGGTGGTCATCCAACCGGGAGCACTGGATATTTGCTCATCATTTTTATTGATGCGCCGTCTGATGCTGCCAGGCAAGGTCTTCACCACTTTCAACATTCTTATTTGAATTCATACCATTTCTGATGGCTGGCGCAAGAAACGCTTTTAGTTTTTCTTCAATAATTCTTGGGTTTTCGCCAGCTTGTATTGACAACATGCCTTCTATCATCACTTCTTTGATAAGAATTTCTTCGCTGCTCCTCACTTTAAGTTTTCCTGCCAGCGGTAAGAAAATAACATTAGCAAGAAATGAACCATAAAAGGTAGTAACAAGGGCCACAGCCATACCGGCTCCTATACTATCAGGGTTATCCAATTGAGTTAGCATATTTATAAGCCCGATAACAGTTCCCAGTAATCCAAAGGCAGGAGCAAATGTACCCATGGTTTGAAATATGCCCTGCCCTTCACCATGTCTTTCCTCTAAAAAGAGAAGCTCTGTTTCCATTATATTCCTCACGAGCTCTGGATCTGTCCCATCAACGATTAGTAAAATGCCCTTTTGCATAAACTCATCGTTCAATTGATAAGCAGCATCCTCAAGAGCAAGTAATCCTTCCCTACGGGCAGTTTCAGCAAGACTTATAATAGTTTTGATTACGTCACTTGGTTCTAAAGGTTTTTCTGTAAAAGCAACTTTCAAGACTTGTAATAACTGAGCTAATTTCGGGAAAGGATAATACACTATAGTTGCCGCCACAGTTCCTCCAAATGTTATCAGGAAGGAATTTAAACTTAAATATGTTCTTATAGTCCCTCCGTTATATATAGCGTAAGTTATAAGTATAACACCGCTTAAAACGCCAACTAATGTTGAGTAATCTACTCTGCGTTGCACTTCGCCGCACTTCCCTTCAAGTTTTAAGAGTTTCACCGCTGAAGATTTGTTTTTTGTATTGTATAACTTTACTTACGATTTCATCAATTTCTTCATTAACTATATACTTTTTTCCAGTAGTCAGTGTTACAACAGTATCGGGTGTTGATTCTACAGTTTCAATCAATTCAGCATTGAGAACAAATGTTTTTCCATTGAGCTTTGTAAGCTTTATCACTTTTCACAACACCTTTAAATTCCCCGGGCTTGATGAAATCAAGCCCGGTTATTGTCATTCGAATACCACGGGCTATGCCCGTGGTTCCGAAAAGCTTATAGCTATGAGTAGAAAAA
>NZ_JAFFJA010000017.1 GCF_021991635.1 Tepidanaerobacter sp. GT38 | reverse complement strand
GTGTTAGTTTTTTGCCAACCAACATCATATCGGGTTTCACGCTATGGTTCAACTTTTTTACTGTCGCATTTAATTTTACAATTAACCTTATTTTTTAAGCTTATTTTTGCTCTCAGCCAATTTCTTGACAGTGAATTGCGTTATAAGTTATAATCTAAAATAGTCAAGTTCGGAAACAATACAAATTTTTCTAATATTAGGAGTCGGAGGTGGAAGCGGATGAAGCGCACATATCAGCCTAGACGCAGATACAGAAAGCGTGTACACGGCTTCAGAAAGCGCATGCTCACAAAGAGCGGGAGAAATATTTTAAAAAGAAGACGTCTAAAAGGGAGAAAGCGGTTAACTGCTTAGTGGCATTTTACTTTAAGCGGCCTTTTAGGTCGCTTAAAGATGAAATATTCTTTTCGGAGGATTTATATTGAAAAAATCCTTAAGATTAACTAAAAATTTTGAATTTATAAAGGTGTACAAAACGGGAAGGCGTTTGTCTAGCCTTTTTTTTACTATGTACATCAAAAAAAATGAGCTGAATTTTTCCCGCTTAGGTGTTTCTGTGTCTAAGAAAGTAGGAAAAAGTGTAGTCAGAAACAAAATAAAAAGGCGTATTAAGGAAATCGTAAGGTTAAATTATGATTATATAAAACAGGGTTATGATATTGTTGTATCAGCAAAGCCTTCTTCTGTGCAGTTAGACTTTAAAGCGATGGAAAAAGAATTAATTGGCCTTATGAAAAGAGGGCGCATATACAGTGTTAAAAAAGTTTATAATTTTAATGATAATTTGTTATAAAAAATTTATTTCTCCTTTAAAACCGAGAAGTTGTAGGTTTTATCCCACTTGTTCGGATTATGCCATAGCTGCAATTGAAAAATACGGGGTGGTAAAAGGCGGAATTAAGTCGTTAAAGCGTATATTAAGGTGCCACCCATTTAATCCCGGCGGATATGACCCCGTTTAAATATATTTAATTTTTAAAACTAAGGGGGATCGGTTAATGGCATTTCTTCAAGAGCTAATGAAGCAGTTAATGGATTGGATTTATACGTACACTAATAATTACGGTGTTGCAATAATTTTACTTACTGTGTTGATTAAACTAGTTTTAGTTCCCTTTAATTTTATGCAGCTACGTTCCTTAAAGAAAATGCAGGAAATCGCGCCTAAGCAGAAAGAACTTCAACAAAAATATAAAAATAATCCTGATAAGCTAAATGAGGAGATATTGAAATTATACAGGGAAAATAATGTAAATCCAATGGGAGGTTGCCTTCCCTTACTAATTCAGTTCCCCTTTATTATAGCGCTCTTTAGAGTCTTTCAAACTTATGATTTTGGCGGGGCAAGTTTTTTATGGATAAAGGATTTAAGTGCACCCGATACTACATATATTCTGCCTATTTTAGCAGCAGTAACTACATATTTGCAGACAAAATTGTCTACACCAGCAGGCACTGATAGTGCCAATGCGTCAATGAATATAGTCATGCCATTGATGATAGGTTGGTTTGCGCTAAAATTTGCAGCAGGACTAGCTTTATACTGGGTAGTGAGCAACTTGGTGCAGATTATTCAACAGCTAATATTTGCCCGCCCGGGAGCTCTTGCCAAGGAGGATGTAAAATGAAATGAAGACTGTAGAAAAACAGGGAAAGACTGTAGATGAAGCTATTCAGAAGGCTTTGGAGGAATTGCAGGTAAGCCGTGATGAAGTGGAAGTAGAGATTTTGGATGAAGGCAACAGGGGGATACTTGGTTTTTTGTCAAAACAGGCAAAGGTTAAAGTGATAGTAAAGCCTAAACCTGATCAAATTGCCCGCGATTTTTTAAAGGGTCTCTTAAAGTTTTTTGATTGCAATGCAGAAATTAAAAATTCATTAGAAGGTAATGTGCTAAATTTGGAAATTATTGGTGAAAACACTGGAATCCTTATAGGAAAACGCGGAAATACTTTAGATGCTATTCAATATTTAACGTCTTTAGTTGTAAATCGGAATTCGAAGGATTTCATAAGGGTTTTATTGGATGCGGAAAATTACAGGGAAAAACGAGAGAAAACCCTACAGCGTCTGGCGTTGAAGATGGCAGATCGAGTAAAGGAAACTAAGCGGAGCATAACCCTTGAACCAATGTATCCCAATGAGCGTCGTATTATACATACGGCTTTGCAAACAGACCCTAGGGTTACAACAAAAAGCATAGGTAAAGAACCCAATAGGAGAGTTGTAATTTCATTAAAGTAAATAAATTAAGGCCCCAGGGCGTAAAGCTTTGGGGCTTATTTAAAGCGGGGATAAATTATGAAGATAGTAGAAAGTTCTGATACTATTGCGGCCATTTCTACAGCTATCGGCGAAGGTGGCATTGGCATAGTAAGGATTTCAGGGCCTAAATCTTTTGAAATTGCAAAAGAAATTTTTAAGCCTCGACAAAAAAATATCAAGGAATTTGAAAGCAGAAAGCTGTATTTGGGCAATATCGTTGACTTTAATGATGAAATAGTCGATGAGGTGCTTATTGCCTTTTTTAAATCTCCTCATACGTACACCAGAGAGGATATGGTTGAAATCAATTGCCACGGTGGCCTTGCTGCCCAAAAGAGGATTTTGCGATTAGTCCTTGATTCCGGAGCGCGCCTGGCAGAGCCTGGAGAGTTTACAAAAAGGGCTTTTCTAAACGGAAGAATTGACCTGTCACAGGCTGAAGCGGTTATAGATATTATCAGGGCGAAAACAGATAAGGCCCTTTCCCTTGCCAATCGCCAACTTTCCGGAGGTTTGTCTAATAAAATAAATGCTATACGCCATAGATTGCTGGATGTCCTTGCTCATATTGCGGCCAACATTGACTTTCCTGAAGATGATATTCCTGAGGCAAGTACTGACTATATTGCAAAAGAGGTCGGTGATGTCAAGGAAGCCGTAGGAGATTTGTTAAAGCGCATCAGTGCCGGTCGAGTTATAAGGGAAGGCCTTGCAACACTGATTCTTGGCAATACCAATGTGGGCAAGTCCTCACTGCTAAATGCCCTCCTTGATGAAGAAAGGGCAATTGTGACCGACATACCCGGAACTACCCGGGATATTATTGAAGAGTACATCGACATAAATGGAATTCCAATAAAGATAATAGACACTGCCGGAATAAGAGAGACCGCCGATGAAGTTGAAAGAATTGGAATACAGCGTGCCATAAAATACCTGGAAGAGGCCGAGCTGGTGCTTTTGCTGATAGATATATCCCGGGAGCTTACACAGGATGACATAAATCTCATAAAATTGATAAAAGATAAAACCACTATTGTAGTAATAAACAAGGTGGATTTACCTGCCAAAATAGATGAAGAAGATGTAAAGCGAATGATCCCCGCAGAAAGAATTGTAAAGATTTCGGCTCTTAAGCAAGAGGGTATCCAGGATTTAAAAAATGCCATCTATGAAGTAATCACAGCTAAAATAGGTGGTATTGGAGATGAAGGCTTAATTGGGGCCGGAGAGCGCCAGCGCCAAGCTATAGAAGCAGCGTATAATTTCTTAGACAGGGCTCTTTTGGCTATTAAAAGTTTTGTACCTATTGAAATGGTAGAACTTGATATAAGAGATGCTTGGCAAAAATTAGGTGAAATTACTGGAGATACGGTAACTGAGGATATAATAAGCACTATTTTCGAGAAATTTTGTATCGGTAAATGAGGGTGAAAGCATGGAATATAATGTGGGAACATATGATGTGGCCGTGGTAGGTGCCGGTCATGCAGGGTGCGAAGCGGCACTGGCTACTTCCCGAATGGGCTTAAAGACCGTGGTCTTTGCCATTAATTTAGAAAGCATTGCGCTCATGGCCTGTAATCCTTCAATAGGCGGTCCGGGCAAGGGCAATTTGGTAAGGGAAATTGATGCTTTAGGTGGCCAAATGGCCAGGAATGTGGACAAAAACCTTATTCAAATGCGCATGCTCAATACAAAAAAGGGGCCTGCCGTTAGGGCCCTTCGGGCACAATTGGATAAAAGAGCATATTCTATCAGCATGAAGTACACACTGGAGTGCCAGGAAAACCTGGACATAGTCCAGGAAGAAGTGGTGAGAATTCTGGTGGAAGGAGAAAGGGTCGCTGGTGTTGTCACTAAAACCGGCGGCATATATAAAGCTAAGGCCGTGATTATAACCACCGGTGTGTACCTCAGAGGCAGAGTGGTTATTGGTGATGTCAGCTACAGCAGCGGGCCCAGCGGGCTTTTCCCTGCCAATGAGCTTTCAAAGTCTTTGGAGAGTCTTGGCTTTGAGCTGGGCAGGTTTAAAACGGGCACGCCCCCAAGAATTCACAGAGATTCTGTGGATTTTTCAAAGATGATAGTTCAGCCCGGAGATGATGTTATAATACCCTTTTCCTATGCCACAGATAAAATCGACCGGGAGCAGATACCATGCTGGCTGACTTACACAAATGAAGTTACCCATAAAATAATCACCGACAACCTCTACAGGGCACCCCTTTATACTGGCGAAATAAAAGGCACTGGACCAAGGTACTGTCCAAGTGTTGAAATGAAAGTGGTGAATTTTAAAGATAAGACAAGCCATCAGATTTTCATAGAGCCGGAAGGTGTAAACAATAAGGAAATGTATGTGCAGGGGCTTTCAACAAGCCTTCCGGCGGATGTCCAGATAGCTATGACCCGCTCTATAAAAGGATTGGAAAATGCTAAGATTATGAGATTTGGATATGCCATTGAATACGATTATGTGGTTCCTACGCAATTAAAGCCTACGTTAGAAAGCAAAGCCATACAGGGTTTATATATGGCAGGCCAGGTAAACGGCACTTCTGGCTATGAGGAGGCTGCTGCCCAGGGCCTTATAGCAGGTATTAATGCGGCATTAAAGATAAAGGAAAAGGAGCCTCTCATTTTAAGCCGCTCGGATGCTTACATCGGCGTCTTAATCGATGACTTGGTTACAAAGGGTGTAAATGAGCCCTACAGGGTGCTTACATCAAGAGCCGAATACAGGCTGCTACTTCGCCACGACAATGCTGATTTGCGCCTGATGGACATAGGTTACAAAGTGGGCCTTATAAGTGATAAAATGTATAAAAAATTTTTAGAGAAAAAGACCATGATTGAAAATGAGATAGAGCGCTTGCGTTCTACTAAAATAACGCCTACAGCCCAGACAAATGAAATGCTAAGTCAGCTTGAAACCGCAACTATCAATACTCCTTCTAGTCTAGCTGAACTTTTAAAGCGGCCTGAGCTTGACTATGAAAAAATCAAGATTTTAGATGATCTTAGAAAGCCATTGCCTAAAGAAGTTATTGAGCAGGTGGAAATTGCCATTGCCTACGAAGGGTATATAAAGCGTCAAATAGCTGAAGTAGAGCAGTTTAAAAAAATGGAAAACAGAAAGATTCCTGCAGACATAGATTATGACGAAGTTTATGGACTAAGTTTTGAAGGCAGAGAAAAGCTGAAAAAGGTAAAGCCCATTTCCATAGGTCAGGCGTCCAGAATATCAGGGGTCAACCCTTCTGATATTACCGTACTTATGATTTATCTTGAAACAAAGAGAAGGAAAAGTAAATCATGAATGCCTTTGTAGATTGCTTAAAAGAGCAGGCTGAAAAACACCGTATTTTGCTTACGGCAGATAATATTCGGCAATTCGATTATTTTAAAACTCAGCTTTTGCAATGGAACAAAAAGACAAATCTAACGAATATAACTGAGCCTGAGGATTTTGCCATCAGGCATGTCATAGATTCGCTAATGCTGTGCAAATTGGGAGATATCAAAAAAGGAGCACGGCTAATAGATGTGGGAACAGGGCCTGGCATACCTGGCCTCATTGTCAAATTATATAGACCAGATGTAAAACTTACTTTACTTGAATCAGTTGGTAAAAAGACCATGTTTTTAAAGTGGATAGTTGATGATATGAATTTACCTGATGTTGAAGTTATAAATGAGCGTGCAGAGGCCGTAGCTCATAATTCCCGTTACCGTGAATCTTTTGATGTAGCCACAGCTAGAGCTGTGTCTGCGTTAAATACTCTATCCGAGCTGTGCTTGCCTTTTGTCAAAGTTGGCGGCACTTTTATTGCCATGAAAGGCAAATCTCCTGAAGCAGAGCTTCATATGGCAAAAAAGGCCATTGAAGTTTTGGGAGGCACTGTAAAAGATTGCAGGGCGTATTTATTGCAGGAAGATTTGCCTCGAAGCTTGATATTTATTTCAAAGGTCAGTGAATGTCCCGAAAAGTATCCTCGCAGGCCGGGAATTCCTGAAAAAAGGCCTCTATAGTTCGACAAATATGTCAAATAGCTGGATTTTATGGCAAACGGTTTATAAATCTCAAAGAAGGAAATAAGAAGCAAATATAGAATAAATATACAATATCATTTTTTACCATATACAAATATAATAATATGACTTATAAGGGGGGTCGAGTATGTGGGGGCCTTCTAGGTCTAACCTCAATGTCGTGAACATACCCCTTGATGAAATACAGCCAAATATATATCAACCCAGGAAAACTTTTAACGACGAATCATTGGACGAGCTTACCGATTCCATTAAAAGTTACGGTGTGTTGCAGCCCATAGTCGTCAGGCGAAATGGGCGCAAGGGGTATGAGATAATTGCCGGTGAGCGCCGGTGGAGGGCATGTAAGAAGGCAGGTCTTAAAGAAATACCGGCAATTATCAAAGACGTAAAAGACATGGACACTGCTATACTGGCACTTATTGAGAATATTCAAAGGGAAGATTTAAATTTTATTGAAGAAGCAGAAGGCTATAGACAGCTGATTCAAGAGTGCGGTGTGACACAGGAAGAGCTGGCAATGAAGCTAGGGAAAAGCCAGTCAACAATTGCAAACAAGATGAGGATACTCAAGCTTCCACCTGAAATAATAAATATTATTTCCCAGGAAAAGTTATCTGAGCGTCACGCCCGTTCACTGTTAAAATTGCCTGATAAAGAGCTTCAAATGCAAGTTTTAAAAGAAGTAGTTGAGAAGAAATTAAGTGTCCGGGAAACAGAAGAACTGATCGACCGGACTATCAAAAAAATTAATGATAATAAAAAAGAAGAAAAGAGCAAATCCTTTAAAATTGCCATAAAAGATGTAAGGATCTTCTTAAATTCAGTGCGCAAACTGGTAAAAACTATAAAAGAAACCGGGATTCAAGCTGAGTATAAGGAAATAGATAAAGGTGAATTTATTGAATTGCAGGTTCAGCTACCAAAAAGGTAAATGAGCCTTTTTTTTTTGCTTAAAACGTAAAATAAGTCATATCAAAAAGAAGGAAAAAGCGCAATGACAAAGAAAATTATATAAATATACATACACGCAGATCGAAGGGAGGTCAGGAAACAACAAGCGCATGAAACGCTGATTGTTTCGAGATTTATGGCAAGAGTTATTGCTATTGCTAACCAAAAAGGAGGAGTGGGCAAGACCACTACTTCTGTAAACTTGGCAGCATGTTTAGGAGTATTAGATCAAAAAGTATTGCTCATAGACATTGACCCACAGGGCAACAGCACCAGCGGTACAGGTGTAGATAAGATGACTACCCAAAACACCATATACAATGTGCTTATAAATGAAGAGCCAATTAAAGACAACATAGTAAAGACCGCTTATAAAAATCTGTACCTGCTGCCATCAAACATTCAGCTGGCTGGAGCTGAAATCGAGCTGGTTCCCGCTATTTCTCGAGAATACAAATTAAAAAATGCTATCGAAGATGTAAAAGATGAATATGATTTTATAATAATAGACTGTCCTCCATCCCTTGGCCTCTTGACTTTAAATGCTTTGACAGCAGCTGATACGGTACTTGTGCCGATTCAATGCGAGTATTATGCATTGGAAGGTTTGGGACAACTCATGAACACCATAAATTTAGTGCAGAAGCATTTAAATAAAAAATTAGAAGTAGAAGGCGTGCTACTTACAATGTTTGATGCCAGGACCAATTTATCTATACAAGTAGTGGAAGAAGTGAAGAAGTACTTTAGGAATAAAGTTTACAGAACTATCATTCCGAGAAATGTGCGCCTCAGCGAAGCACCAAGCCACGGCAAACCCATCATTAATTATGATTCAAAATCAAGGGGCTCAGAGGTATATATGGATTTAGCAAAGGAGGTTTTGGGCATTGACTAAACGCGGACTCGGCAGAGGGCTTGAAGCATTGATCCCTGCTGTAGGCAAAAGTGATGAAAATGTACAGGAGATTGATATAGCAAAAATAGTTGCTAATGACAAACAGCCCAGAAAAGATTTTGATGAAGCAAAACTGGACGAGCTTGCAACCTCCATGAAGCAACATGGAGTCTTGCAGCCGGTTATTTTAAGGAAAAAAGGCAGTTTATATGAGCTGGTTGCTGGAGAACGAAGATGGCGGGCAGCGGCTAAAGCTGGAATACAAAAAATCCCCGCAATTGTAAGAGAACTTTCTGATGCTGAAGTGATGGAGATAGCTCTCATTGAAAACCTACAGCGGGAAGATTTAAATCCCATGGAAGAAGCCCTTGCTTATAAAAGTTTGATGAATGACTTTGGATTAACTCAAGAAGAGCTATCAAAGAGGGTAGGAAAAAGCAGATCGCAAATTGCCAATACAGTAAGACTGCTAAACCTAGACAAAGAAATTCAGGACTTGGTTTCTCAAGATAAATTAACTGCAGGCCATGCCAGGGCTCTCCTTTCGATACAGGACAGCAGTGAAAGGCTTAAACTGGCAAGAAAAATTAGCGAAGAAGCTCTATCAGTAAGGCAAACTGAAGAAATCGCTAAAAAGATTTCTAAAGAAAAAAGTAAAACGGCGAGTAAAAAGCTTAAAGAAATTAACCCAGTCATATTGGATATTACCGAGAGACTGCAGCGAATTCTTGGCACTAGAGTCAAAATAAAAGGCAATGAAAAGCGCGGCAAGATAGAAATTGAATTTTACTCTAGTGATGAGCTGGAACGAATACTGGAGACTATCGTTGAGTAAAATGTTTCACGTGAAACATGTCCTGTTTAACAACATGGTCCATTTACAACCATTAAGACAAAAACAAAATGAATATTAAGGAGAGAGTGCATTGCTTGGGACAATTGTTAATGCGGCAACAATTATAATAGGAACACTGCTTGGCAACTCACTAAAGGGCCGATTTAGTGATAATATAAAAAACACAGTTATGCACGGATTGAGTTTAACAGTTATGTTGATAGGGCTTTCTATGGCTATAGAAACAGAAAATATGCTGATAGTTACCCTCAGTATGGTAATTGGAGGTATTTTGGGCGAAGTGCTAAAAATTGAAGCCAGGCTCAATAACTTCGGATCAAAACTGGAAGCCCGCTTTTCTGGTGAAGACGGAAACTTTACCAGGGCCTTTGTTTCTGCCAGTCTCATATACTGTGTAGGTGCCATGGCGGTTATAGGCTCCATTCAAAGCGGCCTTGAAGGCGATCACAGTATACTCTTCATAAAATCCATTCTTGACGGCGTTTCTGCAGTGGTATTTTCGTCGAGTATGGGCATAGGCGTAGCCTTTTCTGCGCTTCCGGTTTTTGTATATCAAGGGGCCATTACTTTGGCAGCTTCGTTTATAAAGGCATTTCTGACCGATAGCATCATAACCGAAATGTCAGCTACGGGGGGACTTTTAATTTTTGGCATAGGTTTGAATATGTTAGGAATTAATGTGAATATAAAAATAGGCAATCTACTACCTTCAATATTTGTTTCAGTAGCTTTAGCAGCACTTTTTGCGAATCTACCAATATAATAAACGCTATTTAAAATCTCAGAAGGTTTTACAGCTGATTTAATGGGGGAATATTGATAGCCATGGAATATATAAATATGATAAATAACTTTGTTGCAGCCAACATTGAGACCCTGTTATCAGGGGTATTAATTTTATCAGTAATAATACTTATTGCATTTATAAGCGTAAACTTGAGACTAGCTAAGATAACAAAAAAGTATAGAGAGCTTACTGAAGGTGCAGAAGGGAAAAACCTTGAAGAACTAATACTAAACCAGATGAAAAACCTAAATCAACTTCAAATGGAATTAACTGAGCTTAAAAAGTTGGTGGCTAGCCTCCAGGAATTTAGTCATAAAACTATTAGCAAAGTATATTTTAAGCGTTACAATGCATTTCCCGATATGGGCAGTGATTTGAGCTTTTCCGTAGCTTTGCTAAATGATAAAAATACCGGAATTCTAATAACCAGCATATATGGCCGCGATGAAAACCGGGTATATTTAAAACCTGTAGTTGAAGGGGTAAGCAAATATACCCTTTCACCTGAAGAGCTGGAAGTATTAAAAAAGGCGATTTTGTCTAAGACCTAAATAACCACCTCAATTTTCCTGTATAGGAAGGATTTTTCAATATTATGGCGAATTATATTTTTGGACATGTTGTCCATTATTACATAAAACAGGGGTGGCAAAAAAGGTGTGAATGCAGAAAAACATAGGTTTACAATGATGATAATTCCTCACTCAGGCAAATCCACCTTTTCCATATCTGTTTCCATAAAAGCCTTGAAAATTTTGTGTAGTCTGTTGGCGGTAATTCTCGTAGGGACAGTAATTTTTGCATCAAATTTTTATATTTCATATACAAAACTAAAACGAGACACCGAAGAATTAGAAATTGTAGCTAAAGACTACAATGTGCTTCAACAGCAGCTGCAGCAGTTTTTGCAAAAAACTGGCCAACTGGAAGAAAGAATGCAGGAACTGGAACAGCTGGATAATGAGTTGAGGGAACTGTTAAAAGAAGATCCTGCTCTCAAGCAAACCATAAACAGACAAGATAGCCAGTCAAGTTTGACGCGGCAAGTGCTTGCCAGCCGTAGTGGTTTAGACCGGCAAAGGGCCCTCAGACAACTGCAGCTATTAGAACAAAAAATCCCTGAGCAGGAGCAAAGTTTAAAAGAGTTAAAGGATGCGGTTATAGAAAGGTCTGAGCGCCTATCTCATACACCTTCGATCTATCCGGTCTCCGGTACAATCTCATCCCGTTTTGGATATCGAAAATCACCTTTTAGCAGCAGGCAAGAATTTCATGACGGCCTTGACATTGCAGCACCTTATGGGTCAGCAGTAGCCGCTGCGGCTGATGGGGTGGTCACTTTTGCCGGATATAAAACCGGGTACGGCAGGACTGTGACTATTAGTCATGGCTACGGCTATGAGACATCGTATTGTCACCTTTCAAGCACACTTGTAAAAACAGGCCAGCAGGTAAAGAAAGGTCAGGTTATCGCAAAAGTGGGAAGTTCCGGTAGGAGCACCGGTCCACATTTGCACTATATGGTAAAAGTTAACGGGCAACTAAAAGACCCTGCCGATTTTTTGAAATGAGAGAGGGGATGACATGTTAAAAAAGAAGAGCGAGTCCATAGCAACTACAGATAAAATCGACACTATACTTGGGAAAGAGGCAAAGCTGACCGGTGAAATAAAGACATCTGGTCTGCTTAGAATTGAGGGAAATTTCCAGGGTGACATACTATGTGAAAAGGACTTGATTATAACTGACAGCGGAAAAGTTGAAGGAAAAATTACGGCCCAAAATGCCATAATAGCAGGAGCTTACCAGGGAAATCTTTTTCTGGAAGGTAAGCTTGTAATAAAAAGCACTGGAAAGGTTTTAGGTGACATAAAAGTAGGGACGCTGGTCATTGAAGACGGAGCATTTTTTGACGGCAAGTGTGAAATGAACTGTGACGCAAGCGACAAAAATTTAAAACTCGTAAAAAGTGATACAAAGCTTAAGGCAAACCCAACGTAAAATTGGGTTTGTTTTTAACTAAGGGGAAAAGCATGAAAACACTGTTCATAGTAAATCCCGTTGCCGGTCGAAACAGCAGTTTCAAAATATGGAACGACATAAAGGCCAACATAAATTGCTCCTACGAGTCTGTCCTTACTAAGGCACCTGGTGACGCCGCTAGAATTGCCGCAGATGTTGCAAAACAAGGTTTTACGAGAGTTGTGGCAGTTGGGGGAGATGGAACCGTATCTGAAGTAGTAAATGGTATAGCCGGAACCGACATAGAGCTTGGCATAATCCCTGCTGGATCAGGAAATGATTTTGCAAAAACATTAAATATTCCCCAGAAACCCATTGATGCCCTTGTTGTTGTCGAAAAAGGTCAAAGTTTAGAAGTTGATCTTGGAAAATATGATAAAGGTTATTTTATCAACGTGGCAGGTGCTGGCTTTGATGCTGAAACATTAAACACCAATGAGAATACAAAATTTTTGAGAGGCACTTTGGCATATACGGTAAGCGTTTTATGGACTCTGTTTCGATATTCTCCACGAAAAGCTATAATTGAAATTGACGGCAAGACATACCATAGAAAATTGTGGTTAGCGGCAGTGGCAAATGGGAAATACTTCGGAGGCGGTATGAAAATCAGCCCTGACGCTAAAATAGATGATGGTTTATTTGATATTTGTTTGGTAA
The DNA here is from genome assembly GCF_021991635.1 of Tepidanaerobacter sp. GT38. GTDB lineage: Bacteria > Bacillota > Thermosediminibacteria > Thermosediminibacterales > Tepidanaerobacteraceae > DTU063. Next base: position 10,025 of record NZ_JAFFJA010000017.1, on the reverse strand, counting down.
ATGAAATAAGTAAACTTGATTTTGTGAGATTTTTTCCTAAGGTGTTTAATGGCAGTCATAAGGACATTAAGGCTTTTGAAGTTATAAGAGGCAAAAATGTAAAAATAGAATTTGACGCGCAGACGGTGGCGCAAGCAGATGGAGAAATCATAGGATTTACACCGGTTACATTTTCAATAATACCAAAGGCATTGAAAGTAATAGGGAATAATTTCACCTCCGCCTGAAAAAAATATTAAGGCGGAGGTGCTTATTTTATGAAGAGGGTTGTAGCTTTGGAGGAAGGCTTAGAAGATATTAGAGAGTATTTACAAGACAAAGGCTTTCATGTAGTTGACTGGGGAAAGGGTAGTTTTCAAGTTGATGCCGTTGTATACAGAAACAGCCCTCTATCTGAAATAAAGACGGAGGCAATAATGTCAGAATCCGATCCAATGTATTTTGCAGACAGAGATTCCTTCGGGGTGCTGCTTGTAAATGCCCAAAATAAAACCCCTCATGAAATATATGAAATAATAAAAAACCGAGTTTATGAGCCGATTATATAATTTTTAAAGATGTTAGCGCTCCATTACTAACTCAGTCACCGTGTTTATTTTAGATTTATTTTTTCCAAAGAAGAGTTCCAAGCCTTCTAAAATCCCCACCGATATAATATCCACCATCTTCATAACTGTAAAAAGTCTGGTGTTTTGCAAAACCAGATATTCCATAAAACCGGCCACATTGACCACTCCTGTAACGTGAAAATCGCCTACCGGCGGCAAGTTCTTATTAACGCCGGCACCTGGCTTTAATGCACCGGGTGCTATTTTAATTGTGCCCACATTTTCCGAGCGGCCTAAGGAAGCATCGATAGCAATTATAAAGGGATTCTTATATGTACTTTGCACCTTGTCTAAAACCTTTTCAAGATTTACTGCGTGAACAGGCTCTTCCAAGTTTCCGAAAACTTTGGCGTACTTGCACACTTTGTGGAGCCGTTCTCCTACCAAAGGTCCCAGAGCGTCTCCTGTGGAACGGTCTGTGCCTATACACATGATGACAAGTGGCCCTTCATTATATGTATCAGCAAGGGTTTTTACAAAATAGTTGCAAAACATATTATATGCAACGGGAGAATCAATATGTACCCGCAGGTCCCTATGTTTAGTATAAATATCTTCAAATAACATAACTTTCCTCCTGAAAAACTTTGTAACATTATATGTATAACCACTTTTTAGTATTCATATTAAATTATGCGCATAGTTTAATTTTTTAATCATATTTATGTGGTAAACGAATTCAGGAGGGGTACAGCTTGAACCTAAAAGACGAAGTGGGCCTTGGAGCCATTTACATAGGGACATTGATTGGTGCAGGATTTGCTTCAGGGCAAGAAATTATCAGCTTTTTTACCGTTTACGGGAAGTACGGTTTCCTAGGCATATTAACTGCCACATTTTTCTTTTTTGTTTTAGGATATATCATACTGAAACAAGCAATACGTCAGAAATCACAATGTGCAAGGGATATTTTGCTGCCCCTAGCTGGAGAAAAATTAACATTGCTATTTGACCTGATGACCGATATATTTTGCCTAGCGGGTTACTATATCATGCTATCAGGGTGCGGAGCGGTTTTAAATGAAAGTTTGAGTCTAAACTACACGTATGCAGTAATAATTTTTAGCATTGTCATTGTATGGTGTTTAAACAAAGAGATGAGCGGTCTTGCAGAATTAAACAAGATTTTAGTGGCTATAATCCTTATTATTACAGCGGCAATCGGGTTTTTTTGCTTTAAAGACTGGCAGGGAATTTCGTACAATATAGATATGCCATTTGCGAAAAGGGGTTGGCTGGTATCGTCAGTAACTTACGTCAGCTATAATATTACATTGGCACTGGTTGTACTTTCATCACTGGGGTCATATACAGATAAAGAGAGTGCAGCATTAGGGGCAGCGGCAATCGGTGCCTTTGGAATTATGTCAATGGGAACTTTAATGTGGTTTATTACCTGGGCAAATTTCCAGCTGCTCTCAGGTGTCCAGATTCCACTACTTTGGGTGGCAAGGCAGCATGGCAATTTTTTATACCTATCCTCCATAACAGCGCTACTTGCTGCAATGTTCACAACCGCATTGGGTTTAGGATTTTCCTTTGCTAAAAGCATTTCTAAGAGACTTGGTATTAGGTACAAAAGTGCATTAAATTTTTTATTTATCGGAATACCCCTTACAAAATACAGTTTTGCCGGTTTAATCAAACAAATCTATCCCTTTTTTGGAAAAGCGGGTATATTCTTTACCATTTTATTGGTAATAAGAAGGTTTTTAAGCCCCAAAAATAGAATTATATAAATAATAAATACGGGGTGATAGCATGAGCAGAAGGACTGTCCTTAGGCCGTCCATCTTCTGCGGCCTTTTGCTTTTGGTCATACTAGCGGTAACATTAATTTTGAACACAAATCCCATAGGTTTTTCGAAAAATGCCCTTTTTCAGACAAAGTCTCCAAACCCAATCCTAAAAGTTGAGGGAAAGCTTTCGTGGGCGGGAGATGATTCCTATTACAATTATCACAGCGGCAATTTAAAAAAGATTTTGTCAAATGGCAAAGCCGTATGGGATTTAAAGCTTCACGAGAATCTTCTGTGGATGGGACCTGAAGGGATAGTCGTCATGCGAGACAAGTTGCTCACGCTGCTGGATAGCGATAGCACAGAAGTTTTTCAAAAGTCAGATTTGCCAGATAAGATAAGGATCCTATGTTTCCAAGACAAATACTTGCTTTTGTCGGGAAAACTTCAAAGCGAAGAATACGGCATATTGTTATCAGACTCAGGCAATATAATGTGGCAGCTGCCCTTTACAGGCAGCATTATATCGGGCAGCGTTCATCCTAAAGGAATTTATACTGCCTTGAATATAATCGATGATAAGGCGATGTCAAGACTTGTGGTCATAGGCTCTGAGGGGGAAATTTTATTGGATAATACATATTCGGAGCCCCTATATCACGTTGAGGCAATTTCCCAAGGCATCGGTGTCATAGCAGGTGATAGGGCATATTTAATGGATTATGACGGTAAGGTGCTGTGGGAACATAAATTTAAAGGCCAAGTTTTGCGCGGGGATATGGGCAGCGATGGTTTCACTATAGTTGTAGTTGAGGAGAACATGGGAAATTTGAGTAAAGATATGCATCTTCAGCTTATTATGATATCGGGTATTGGCAAGCAGGTCTGTTCATACAGCCTTGATACTCGGGCAAACCTGGTTGAAAAATACGGGGATTTTATATATATTGTAGATGATTATGGGGTCATGGTTTTATCGCAGGAAGGTCTTTTGGTATCGAATATAAAACAAAAAGGCATAAAGGAATTGCAAGTTACAGATAAAAACCGTATCATAGCAATTCAGGAGAATGAGAGTCTGTTGTTCGAAAGCTTGTACGGGGGGAATTAAATGAACTGGCTTGATATTATTTTGCTTATTATCTTAATAAAAAGCGCTGTGCAGGGCTTTTGCAGAGGTTTTGTGGTATCTGCTTTTAAGACTGCGGGAGTTGTTGTAGCGTTATTTGTAGGAATTTTTTACAGAGATGATGCGGTAAGTTTTTTAAATTCAAAATTGGCAATAGATAGATATTTAAGCAGTATCATGCTTTTGCCAACCATAAGCGACTCGGAGGCGCTTAGCGTAATAAATGTGAAAAGCATAATGGAGCTTGTCCAAGGAGCCATAGGATTTTTCCTGGTGTTTTTACTGGTGCAGTTAGTTTTTTTAATACCGGCACATTTTATCAGCGGAATTATAAAAATATCAGGTTTGACCTTACTAGACAGGCTTATGGGAACAGTCTTTGGCATCGCGGGAACGGCTTTGTGGTTTGCACTGATTAGTGCGGTTACATCGCCGTTTTTAATGCTTTTTCCGGGCAGTATTTTGGATAAGTTAATAAGCACATCTTACATCTTAAATCACCTAAGATTTTTAGACTTCATAAGTCCTATTGTGGTAAAATTAATTTAGAAATGAGGTGTTCACATTGGAGGATATAGTTCAGGCATATAATTCCGTAATTAATCAACTTCCAACATCTATAATACCACTGGTTAAAATTGTTATAGTCCTGATTGTTTCGGCATTTATTATAAAGATTGCTGATAGATTTGTAGCCCGCATATTTTTTATGGGTAAAAGTGAATATCGGAATTTCGATGAAAATAAGAGGAAGACTCTGGCTAGCCTTTTGAAGAGCATGATAAGATATGTTACATACTTTATGGCTGCCTTAAATATATTAGAAATTATAGGGGTAAATACCTCCTCATTACTTGCAGCAGCAGGAGTTGGGGGTCTTGCGGTAGGTTTCGGAGCTCAAAATCTTGTAAAAGACGTCATATCAGGATTTTTTCTGATATTTGAAGATCAGTTCAACGTAGGCGATTATGTAGAAGCTGCCGGAGTTGCGGGAATAGTTGATGAAATGGGGCTTAGGACCACTAAGATTCGGGATTTTGGCGGGCAGATTCATATTATCCCAAATGGCGAAATTACCTTAGTCACCAACCATTCTCGCGGAATGATGAGGGCTTTGGTAAATATTAATATATCCTATGAGGAAGATCTAGACAAGGTTTTAAGAGCCTTGGAAGATGTTTGCCGTAAGGTCAGAGAAAAGAGAAACGACATTGTAGAGGGGCCTACAGTACTTGGAATATCAAATTTGGGGCCTACAGAAATCGTTGTGTCACTTATGGCCAAGACAGTGCCTATGCAGCAGTGGAGTGTAGAAAGGGAAATCCGGAAGGCGGTTTTAGAAAAATTTAAGGATGAAGGCATAGAAAAACCCTATCCACGAATGGTTTATATCAACAGACAGAGCAAGGGGGAAGAACTGTGACATTCAACATAGGAGATATAGTTCAGATGAAGAAAAAACACCCCTGTGGCAGCGATAATTGGCAGATCTGGCGAATGGGCATGGACTTTGGAATAAAGTGCATGGGGTGTGGACGTAAAGTGATGATACCTCGGCGTAAATTTGAAAAAGCGGTTAAAAAGATTATAACTACAGAACAGCCTCGATAGAACAGTTTTTGTTATTTATATAAAGATGTTATGAGACTATAGGTATGGTTAAAATAAACAGCATCTCCCTGCAATTATAGGCTTGCCCAAAAAAACTTGAAAATATAATCTGCTTATGATATCTAACTTTTTTGTCATTATCATTTTATTGCCTTTTTTTAAAGTTAAATTTCTGCTACAGCTGTAATTTCTTTATAGCCTGCAGTAGCAAACTGGGGGAAATTTAATTGGCGAGTTTATTAAAAAATATGCAGGATACTGTAGCAAAATACGCTAATGTACTATCCCAGATATTAAAAGTCGATGTAGAAATCGTAGACGAAAATTTAGACAGAATAGCAGGGACAGGCATGTTTGCAGGCAGAATCAATAAAAATATCGAACATGAAGGTTATGTGTATAAAGAAGTAATTAAAACAGGTAAGAGAAAAATCATAAAAGAACCAGGTAGACACAAAATTTGTACAAATTGTCCCAAGCTGTTAAAACAGGGATATTGTGAAGAAACCTTTGAAATGAGCATGCCGATAAGTACCGGGGAAAAAGTGATTGGCGTTATAGGCTTCGTATGTTTTAATAATGAGCAAAAGGAGCATATATTACATAATTTTGATACTTTTGCCGAGTTTTTAGAGCAGATATCGGATCTCATTTCAACAAAGGCTAAAGAGGAAATAGAAAAAGAAAACATGTTGATGATAATCGATATGCTAAATCACATAATCGATAAAATGGATCAAGGTGTAATTATCGCAGATGAAGAAGGCAAAGTGTCGAGTTTAAACAGTATTGCCAAAAAAATTCTGGAAGTTGACTCAGATAAAAATCTTCATATAAAGCTAAGGGCTACGGGCAATACTGTTATTAATATGAAAGAATATGAGCTAATCATGCCGAAAAAAACATATATAATCGCGGGAGAAGAATATAGGATTTTGCAAAGCAACTTCAAGTACAGTAAAGTTTTTATTTTTACTGATATAAACTCTTTAAAGCATAAGATTTTTTCTGCTACGACAACTAAAGAAGATATGGGCCTTAAAAATATTATCGGAGAATCATCATCAATGAAAATACTTAAAAGCAAGGTAAAAAAAATTGCCCAATCTTCTTCAACGGTGCTAATAACAGGAGAAAGTGGAACTGGCAAAGAGCTATTTGCCAGGGCAATACACATGGAAAGTAAAAGGAGCAATAATCCTTTTGTAGCCATTAATTGTGCTGCGGTGCCGGATACCTTACTTGAAAGTGAACTTTTTGGATATGTAAAAGGTGCTTTTACCGGTGCAGATCCGAAGGGTAAAATCGGTAAAGTGGAATTTGCCAATACCGGAACTCTCTTTTTAGATGAGATAGGTGACATGCCCCTATATTTGCAAGCAAAACTGCTCAGAGTCTTGGAGCAAAAGGAGGTTGTTCGGCTAGGATCCAATAAGCCTATACCCGTTGATGTGAGAGTAATTGCTGCAACAAACAAAAATCTTGAAAAACTCATTGAAGAAGGATCCTTTCGTGAAGACTTATATTACAGGTTGAATGTATTACCCATTAACATACCGCCATTGAGAGAAAGGAAAGAAGACATTCGTGTACTGACAGATTATTTTGTTCGCAAATACACTGCACTGTTTAAAAAAAGAGTCGTGGGTTTTGAAAACGAAGTATGGGATTTCTTATATAAATATGACTGGCAGGGCAATGTCAGAGAATTGGAAAATACAGTTGAGTACATGATAAACATGCTGGACCAAAACGGAATAATAAGCGTTAGTTTACTTCCGCAAAAAATACGGTTTGATTTAAATAAACATAATGATTTAATCCCACTGGAAAAAATGGAAATAGATTTAATAAAGCGCGCTTTGGATTTATACGGAGGCAGCGTCACAGGAAAACAAAAGGCAGCCGAAGCACTGGGCATAGGCATTGCTACTTTGTATAGAAAGATAAAGAAGTATAGTCTGGAATAAACCTTTATCATTATGATAAAGGTTTTTTTATTGAGAAAATCGATGATCTAAGATTAATAAAGTTTAGAATTTATCAATATGATAAATAACTAATTTATTCTACCTCGGCAATTATTTTATTTATAACATAACGATATTAGCTTAACCTTGCCGTATCAAGGTATTCCTTTTATGTAAATATTATTTTGCAGTATTCGGAAACTGGCATAAAAGTTGCTACATAATGTTATACAGTTTGATGTTGCAAAAACATTAAATTTATTCGCAACTAGACTATTAAGTGAAGGTGGTATGTAGTAATGAACAGTTTACAAATCGAATTTATCTGTAACAAAAAAGATAGGAAGGATTATGACGCAAAAGCACCTATAAATGTCATGTCACAAGAGAAGATCAGGAAAGTAAGGGAGTATCATAAAAGCTTTTCCGAATACAAAATTACGCCTCTATTCGCATTAGATAATCTGGCTAAAGAATTTGGAGTAAATAAGATATGGGTAAAGGACGAATCGTATAGATTCGGTCTTAACGCTTTTAAGGTGTTGGGAGGGTCTTTTGCCATCGGCAAGTATTTAAGCAAAAAAGCTGGTTTACCAATAGAAGAATTGTCTTTTGAAAAACTGCGATCAAAAGAAATAAAAGAAAAGTTGGGGGATATTACTTTTGTAACCGCTACCGATGGCAATCATGGTCGAGGGGTGGCCTGGACTGCCAATCAGCTTGGTCAAAAATCTGTAGTGTTCATGCCAAAAGGATCGTCAATAATACGCGTTAACAATATTAAAAAAGAAGGTGCAGAAGTCTTCGTAACAGATTTTAACTATGATGATTCTGTAAAGCTAGCTACCAAATATGCAAAAGAAAACGGTGGCGTGATTGTGCAAGATACAGCATGGCCAGGGTATGAGGATATACCACTATGGATAATGCAGGGGTACGGAACTTTGATAGATGAGGCCATAGAACAAATAGAAGCTTTGGGAGAAGCTAAGCCAACACATGTTTTCCTTCAGGCGGGAGTCGGTTCTTTTGCCGGTGCCGTTCAGGGTTATTTAGCTTCAAAATATGATAAGCGTACACGCCCAATAACGATAATAGTTGAGCCTGAAAATGCAGCCTGTATTTTTAAGTCTGCCAAAATTAACGACGGAAAACCTCATGCTGTAACTGGTGAATTATCCACCATCATGTCAGGCCTTGCTTGTGGAGTGCCAAATACTATAAGTTGGGAAATTCTAAGAGACTATGCGGATATGTTTGTTTCATGTCCAGATTATGTGGCGGCAAGAGGAGTAAGAATTCTAGGAAGTCCGCTAAAAGGCGACCCGCAAATAATTTCGGGAGAATCCGGAGCCGTTGGAATGGGCTTGCTGAGCTTGATAGTAGAAAAACAGGAGCTAAAAAACATGAAAGAACTATTAAAAATTAATGAACAATCCAAGATATTGCTAATTAGCACCGAAGGTGATACAGATCCCTTCGCCTACCGGAAAATAGTTTGGGATGGAGCATTTGCAAATTAATTTCAGGGAGTGGTTTACATGTTGACAGAGGAAAGGCAAAGTCAGGTAATAAAGCTTTGTCAGGAATTGATTAGAATCAAAAGCTATTCAGGAGAGGAGGGGATACTGGCAGAAAAACTCGGCAATGTTTTCAAAGAAATGGGCTTTGATGACGTTTTTACCGATGAGTATGGAAACGTGGTAGGCCATATCAAAGGCAAACGCCCTGGCAAAATAATTCTATTCGACGGCCATATGGATACTGTACCCGTTGATGAAGCCCAATGGACAAAAGAACCTTTTGGAGGAGTTATTGAAGACGGCAGGATATATGGTAGAGGAGCGACTGATATGAAAGGTGCCCTCAGTGCTATGGTATGTGCTGCTGCAAATTTTGCTAAAGATACAGGAAGGAATTTTGCGGGAGATATATATGTGGCCGGAGTTGTCCATGAAGAGTGCTTCGAAGGTATAGCATCCAGCAACGTCAGCAAAAAAGTAAAACCGGACTATGTGGTCATCGGGGAAGCATCCGAATGTAATTTGAAACGAGGTCAAAGGGGAAGAGCGGAAATAGTCGTAGAAACTTACGGGAAGGCAGCTCATTCGTCAAACCCTCAAAACGGGATAAATGCAGTTTACAACATGATGAAATTATTGCAGAAGATACGTCAGATTGAGCTCACTCATCACGATTTTTTAGGTGATGGGATTTTAGAACTTACAGATATTAAATCATCGCCTTATCCAGGTGCTTCAGTTGTACCGGATTACTGTAAGGTAACTTTTGACAGAAGATTATTGATAGGAGAAACTAAGGAAAGTGTCTTAAAACCAATACAAGATATCATACTGGAATCAGAAAAAGAAGACCCACACTTTAAAGCTAAAGCCTATTATGCAGTTGGTGAGGAAAATTGCTATACCGGCAATAAAATACAAGGCGAAAGATTTTTCCCTGCGTGGCTTTTTGATGAAGAGGAAGATTTTATTCGAAAAGCTTTTCAAGGATTAAAAGACGCTGGTCTAAACCCAAGTATAACTCATTACTCTTTTTGCACCAACGGAAGCCATTATGCAGGTGAGGCAAACATTAAGACCATAGGGTTTGGACCATCCAAGGAAAACCTGGCCCATACAGTTGATGAGCATATAGAAATCGATCAATTATTAAAGGCAACACGCGGCTATTACGGGATTATCAAGGCTTTATTAGATTAAAAAAAGATGAAAAGGAGGGGTTTTAATGGGTGATTTTGACATAGTCATAAAAAATGGTTCTGTCGTTGACGAGGATATACTCACTTACAGGTATAATAATAGTAAAGCTGTGCGCTGGTTCAGTGCCCTTGCTATTTGGATATTTTATACCGCAACGTTTTTCCACTACCAGGTTGCCATATGAAAAGTGTCTGTGTTGGCTTTCTACAAAGTGCTTCATTTTCAAAATATGTTATAAAATTACA
>NZ_JAFFJA010000016.1 GCF_021991635.1 Tepidanaerobacter sp. GT38 | reverse complement strand
AAAAAATCCCTGGGGCTACCAGCAACCAGCAGAACTCTTTTTTTCCGGGAAATAAAGCGGCTAACTTCTAAATTCAAAATTCATGATTGAGAAACCCAACATCATTCGGGTTTCCAAAAAATGTGTCGCATTTAATATTGCAATTTAAGAATAAAATATTATATCCAAATGGCATCTGTAATTCTGCCTCACCTAAAAGACAGGCCGATGGTTTTTACCAGATACCCCGATGGCATTTACGGCAAAGCCTTTTATCAAAAAAACGTGCCAGATTACGCTCCTGAGTGGCTCAAGACTTTTAAAATTAAATCAGATGAAGGCAATATTACAGAATACGTGATAATAAATGATGTCAAAAGTTTAGTATGGGCTGCCAATCAAGCCTGTTTGGAACTTCACCCGTGGCTTTCAAAGACATCTTCATTGGGAAATCCGGACTACGTAATTTTTGATTTAGACCCAATGGAAAACACCGATTTTGAAGATGCACGCAAGGTGGCCCTTGCTTTAAAGGAGTTACTTGATATGGAAGGCCTTGTAAGCTTTGCAAAAACTTCCGGTTCTACAGGCATACAAATATATGTGCCTATTGACTGCAAGTATACTTATCAGCAGGTGAGGAATTTTGCAAAGTTGTTTTGCCAGGTAATCGAGCGGACCTTTCCGGATATTACTACTACCGAAAGAAGCGTGAGCAAAAGAGAGGGAAAAATGTACCTTGACTATATGCAAAACGTCAAGGGCAAGACAATTGTCGCACCGTACAGTCCTAGGCCCAAAAAGGGAGCGCCTGTCTCATGCCCAATAACTTGGACAGAACTTGAGCAGGGTGTAACTGCTGATATGTTCACAATAAAAAATATGCCTGAGCGCGTAAAAGAAAAAGGTGATATATTTGAGGGTGTTCTCACTGTAAAACAAAACATAGATAAGTGGGTAAACATTTAATTGATAGAGGTGAGTGTATGGCAAAACTCCTGATTATAGGAGGTGGGCCTGCTGGCCTTTACGCAGCCTCTGAGGCAGCAAAATTAGGATTTGATGTGACCCTTTGTGAAAAAGGTAATATCGGTGAAAATATAAGATGTGCCGAAGGATTTTTCGATACGCTAAAACTCTTAGGTAAACCGGATTTTGGGGTGCTTTACAAAGTAAAAAATCTTATAATAAAAGTAAAATCCACGTACAAAGTGAACGCAGATCAACTAAACCTGTGGATGCTCGATAGGGCAACTTGGCAAAAAAAATTAGCCGATCAGGTAAAAAACTTAGGTGCAAGGATTTGGGAAAATTCCCCCATAAATCCCAAAGATTTAGTTAAATTAAAAAGAGAATATGACTTTATAATAGATGCAAGTGGGGCACCATCTGTTACATCAAGACTTTATGGTTTTGCAAAATTTTATAAGCAAAATTCAGGAAAGACCGTCCAATATACGATGGAAGGGGATTTTTCTCATTTAGATTATTCCTTAAAAGTCGGCCTGCTGCCTGACTTCTGGGGTTATTACTGGATTTTTCCAAAAACCGAAAGAATAGCTAATGTAGGTATAGGTAATTTTGATCCTCAGGAAAATGACAGACTTTGGGATAGGCTAGACAAAGTGATAAGTGACGAAAATTTTAAGGGTTATAAGATACTAAACAAAATCGGCGGCATTTGCCCTACTGCAATACCGGATAAATTGGTTTTTGACAATATACTCCTTGCGGGAGATGCCGCCGGCCTTACTTCGCCCTTGCACGGTGGCGGCATTGATATGGCTATTTTAAGTGCTAAAGAGGCTGTAAAATCCATAGCTTCGGATTGGGCAAATTACGACAAGAATTTAAAAGGTTTGTTTGATAAAAAGCTTAAATTTGAAAGGCTACTGGTTAAAATATGGCGTGAGAGAAATTTAGAAGAAATGGATAAACTTATTGCCAATTTATCGAAATACGGTATATACCTCCTCCTAGCAAATCCAAAACTTATAAACGGTATTTCTTTACAAATATTAGAGAAAGCACTCCTAAAAAGGAAGCCTGTAGGAATAAAAAAAGTCCTGTGAACATTCACAGGACTTTTCGAAGATTATTCAGTATTTGTTTTAGGAGCTATTCTGCGAGTGATTTCGGCTAATTCGTCGGTAAAGCTGGAGATGGGTTTGCCATCCTTGATGCCTTCCGCTACTTTCTTTAAGCGGGTAATGAGGTTTGGATCAGTTGTAATGCTGACGGTTTTGATACTGTTGTCAGCTTTTTTAATTTTTTCGGTTACTTTATCTTTTATTTCTTCGGTTTTATTATCTTCTATATCCGGCTCTGTTTCTAATCCTACTAAAACCGTTGACCCGGTTATTACGACAGTAGCGGCTTTTACTCCGTCAACATCTTCTGCAGCCTGTGCCAGCTTTGATGCTTGAGTATGAGCAGGTGATGCAGGTGTTGTGTCTCTGGCCGGTGTAGGTGTCTGAGTGTTAGGTGTGTTAGGTGTTATTTTTGCAGGAGGTGACTGATTATTTGGAGCCGGTTTTCTATTGACACTACAACCGCTTAAGGCCAATGCAAAAATTAAAACAAGTGTAGAGAATATCACTAATATTTTTTTCATGATTTTGTCCCTCCTATCTAATTTTATGATAAGGCTTTTTAAAGTATTTTATACTGTAAGATTTAGGTCTCGCTGGTCCATAGTTTACCAATGCTCATTTGTGGTATAATAATATCAGAGGTGGTATTTGTGTTCGAATTACTGTCTCGAACTTTAAGATACGTTTTTATTGTGTTAATATATTATTTCCTATACAATTTTTTAAAAATAATGATTGCAGATTTGCGCGGTGAAAAAAGCCAGCCCAAAGAGACAGGCTTTATTTTATTAGATGAAAACGGCAATAAATATACTTTATTTGATATAAATACGCTTGGCAGAGCAGAAGACGCAGATATAATCATCGATGATCCTTTTATATCAAGCAAACACGCTTTAATTTTTAAACGCGGTTCTAAATTGTTAATTCAAGATCTTCACAGCACAAATGGTACTTTTTTAAACAACAAAAAAATCACAAGACCTTTGAGGCTTAAAGAAAATGATGAAATTACCTTGGGAACCAAAAAGTTTAAATTTTTAAGGGGTGAAACAGTTGGAGCCGAGGACAGAAGCTATTTACAATAAAAATATTGCCATAACTGCTCTAGTGGGAATTTTGGCTGCTCTGCTGCTGGCCTTTCGCGAAGGCGTATTTTCTCCTGTACCTATTTACGGCAGCCTGATCTTTATAGTAATAATGTTTGTTGGGCATTTTTTGACAAACCATTTATTTCCTAAGCAGGACCCTGCACTTTTTATTTTGTGTTGTTTTATATGTCAATTAGGTTTGGTAATGCTTTATAGAATAGATCCCGAGTCTGCAGCCAAACAGCTTATTTGGTTTGGAATAGGGTGTCTATTGTATTTTATAAGCTCCTTTGTGTGCAGGACCTGGATTGAAATAAAAGTTGGTCCCTTTATTTTTTTTCTCGTAACTTTCGTGCTACTTGCTTCGCCGCTAATTTTTGGTGTGGAACGGTATGGCTCAAAGAGCTGGATATCATTTGGTAATTTTTTATTTCAACCTTCCGAGCTGGCTAAAATAACTTTTAGTTTGTTTTTGGCCGACACTTTAAAAGAACATAAAATTGAAGATTCAATAAAATTTTTTGGCCAGATTTTTGTTGTTTTAGGTCTCCTAGCCTTTGCACGGGATTTAGGAGGAGCCATGCTCTTTTACTTTGCGGCTCTAATCATTATCTTTGCAGCAACTTCCCGCTTGGATCTCACGGTGCTTGGGCTTATTGGCGCAGTTGTTGCGGGGCTTTTAGGTTATCAATTTTTTGGCCATGTCAGGGTAAGGACAAAAGCATGGCTTAATCCCTGGGAGGATGTGCCTGGCAAAGGGTATCAAATAGTACAATCACTGTTTGCCATAGCTGAAGGGGGATTTTTCGGCACAGGCCTGGGCCTGGGCCGTCCCGATTATATTCCGGCAGTGACAACTGATTTTATTTTCTCTGCCTTTTTTGAGGAATTTGGTTTTTTGGGTGCTTCAGCACTAATTGTAGTTTATTTTTTATTAATATACAGGGGAATAAAAATATCCCTGACTATAGAAAACAGTTTTTTATGCCTTTCTGGCTTGGGCATAACAGTGTTTTTCGGCATTCAAATATTTACTATTATTGGCGGTGTGATAAAGCTTATACCGATGACAGGAGTTACACTGCCTTTTATGAGCTATGGTGGCAGCTCTATGGTAATGAGCTTTATTTCTTTAGGGATCTTAAACGGAATAATAATGAGAGCTTTGGGCGGTGAAGCCGATGGATAAGCTCAAGCGCAATATAAAATTGATATTTGTGGTTTTTAGTGTGCTTTTTATTTCCCTTATACTTTACCTGACCTATTTTACAGCTGTTGAGCGTGAGCAGCTAATCAAGAGCTCATATAACCGCAGATTGTGGGAACAGGAAGAAAAAGTCATGCGTGGAACCATTTACGACAGCAAAGGAAGGCCTTTGGCAGAAACAGGTTTTGAGGGGGGGACCAAAAGGAGGATATATAACGGAGGTAAGGCTATAGGCCCTCTTATAGGATATTCAGATCGGGTCCTTGGCAGAGCAGGAATTGAAAATGTTTTTAACGGCGAGCTGCTGGGAGTGTCAGAGCAGGATCCGGTGACTCTTTTAAGGCAAAAGATACTGGGTGTTAGTGAGCAGGGCAGTGACGTGTACCTTACCATAGATTTAGATTTACAAAAAACCGCATATGACCTGTTTCAAGGTCGAAAAGGTGCTCTTGTTGCATTAGAACCACAGACGGGTAGAATTTTAGCACTGGTGAGTTCTCCGGGATATGACCCATCTACTGTAAAGCAAGACTGGGAAAAGCTTTCCAAAGACGAAAATAAGCCCTTAATAAATAGAGCTACACAAGGCCTTTATCCTCCAGGCTCAGCATTTAAAATTATCACATTGGCTGGGGCTCTAACATATAACCCAGAAATAGAGTATGAAAAGTTTTATACGCCCGGATATATAAAGGTTAGCGGCAGCATTATTCGAGATGGCCAGCATTTGTGGCCCGGTGAATACGATTTAAATACAGCCTTTAGATATTCCAGCAATACGGTTTTCATTCAAATAGGCCAGAGAGTAGAGCGGGAAAAAATGATTGAAATGGCTGAAGCCTTTGGCTTTAATGCTTCAAATAAAAGTGATATTCCAATAGCTAAAAGCACTTTTCCGAGGCCACCTGTAATTGGCGGAGATGTTGAGATGGCGGAGTCTTTTATCGGTCAGGGCAGAATTTTGTCAACGCCTGTTCAAATGGCTCAAGTAGCAGCAATTATTGCAAATGATGGCAAAATGGTAACTCCCTATATTGCCCAGAAAATTGTCTCACCGTTGGGAACAGAAATAAGCAAAGCTCCAAAGGCGAGCACAACTCAGGTAGTAAGCTCAGAGGTAGCTAGAAAGATTAAGGCCTTGATGGTAGATGTGGTGAAGAGCGGTACCGGCACAGCTGCTGCTATAAGTGGTATTGAAGTTGCCGGCAAGACCGGAAGTGCGGAAAATCCTCATGGTCAGGCCCACGCCTGGTTTGTTGGATTTGCACCTGCTGAAAATCCTAAAATTGCAGTTGCGGTAGTGGTAGAAAACGCAGGTTCAGGAGGTTCTGTGGCGGGCCCTATCGCACGTGGTGTGATATCTAAGTATTTATCGGATATTACACGCTAAAAAATATATAGCAATAGAGGTGAAATGGTTTTGAAAAAAAGTCTAGTTGCAGATGGCGCATTGCTTTTGGTAACCCTTTGCTGGGGCCTAAACTTTGTGGTTGAAAAGCATGTTTTATCAACAATGACTCCAATTATGTATCTAGGGTTTCGATTTTTTTTAAGTGCAGTGATCATGATCGGCATATTTCATAAAAGATTAAAGACAATAACAAGAGAAGATATTGAGGCAGGCCTTGTGATAGGATTGTTTATGCTTTCTGGCTTTTTAACTCAAACTGTTGGCCTTGTCTATACGACACCGGCAAAATCAGGATTTATAACCGGCAGTAATGTAGTCATGGTGCCTTTTTTCGCGTATATGTTATCAAAGAGATTTCCCGGAGTAAGTCAAATATTAGGAGCTATAGTGACATTCTGTGGCTTAGGGTTAATTTCCATAAGTGATAATCTGACAATTGCCTATGGGGATATGCTTACGCTTTTGTGTGCGGTCTGTTTTGCCCTTCAGATTACCTTTACCGAATACTACATGAAAAAAGCTGACCCCATAAACGTGGCTATAATACAAATTGCCTTGACAGGCATAGTTACGCTGGGGGCAGCAGTGTTGCTGGGCCCAATTTCACTTAAGGTTTATAGTTCAGAGATTTGGGCTGCCATTTTATTCGGAGTAATATTTTGCACAGCTGGTGCTTTCATAGTCCAAAACATCGCTCAAAGATACACCAGTTCCACTCACGCAGCTGTAATACTGTGCACCGAATCGGTTTTTGCTGGCCTTTTCTCGTTCTTGTTAGGGCAGGAACCGCTGACATTTAAGGCCATATCCGGCTTTGTCTTAATTCTGGCAGGTGTTCTTATTACGGAACTTATGCCATATAAAGGGCAAGAACCAATTAAAGAATCGGCTGATGCAGTGCTTTAACTGGACTTAAAAAGAGTATCGCAAGTTAACCGATAAACAGTTTTTGCGATACTCTTTTTTTAGTCTCCAAGATATGCTTTTTTTACTTGTTCATTATTTAGCAGGTTTTCGGCGGAATCTTCCAGCACTATTTTGCCCGTTTCAATAACAAAGCCTTTATGGGCTATGGTTAAGGCCATTCTGGCATTTTGCTCAACTAATAAAATAGTAGTTCCTGTGCGATTTATTTCCATAATTATATCGAAAATATTGGCTACTATTTTTGGTGCGAGCCCCATTGAAGGCTCATCTAATAGCAGCAATTTTGGTCTCGCCATAAGTGCCCGCCCTATAGCCAACATCTGCTGTTCTCCACCGGAAAGAGTACCTGCAATCTGCTTGACACGGTCTTTGAGAATAGGGAAAAGGTTAAAGACCTTTTCCAGATCATTTTTGACCTGTGCCTTATCTTTATTCAGATAAGCTCCCAACTGAAGATTTTCAAGCACGGTCATACGAGGGAAAACTCTTCGGCCTTCAGGCACCATAGCTATTCCTGATTCAACAATATCAGAAGTGCTCTTATGAGTTATGTCCTCACCTTGAAAATATATTTTCCCAGAAGTAGGAGCTACGAGGCCGCAGATAGTTTTTAAAGTAGTTGTTTTTCCTGCCCCGTTGGCTCCGATTATTGTAACGATTTCTCCGGGTTTAACTTCGATGGATATTCCCTTTAGAGCCTGTATATTGCCGTAATGAGTTATTACGTTTTCAAGTTTTAACATGCTTTACCCTCCTTGAGGGTAGCTTCACCGAGGTAAGCTTTTATAACCTTTTCATTATTTCTTATTTCTTCAGGTGGACCGTCTGCGATTTTTCTCCCATAGTCGAGCACCATTATTCTTTTAGAAATACCCATGACCAATTTCATGTCGTGTTCTATGAG
Organism: Tepidanaerobacter sp. GT38; assembly: GCF_021991635.1. Taxonomy (GTDB): domain Bacteria; phylum Bacillota; class Thermosediminibacteria; order Thermosediminibacterales; family Tepidanaerobacteraceae; genus DTU063. The sequence continues at coordinate 6,431 of NZ_JAFFJA010000016.1, read as the reverse complement.
AAGCACAGTTTTTCCCATGTCATTGAGCTTTTCTATCAATTCAATAAGTTCATTGGTTTCCTGAGGATTCATGCCTGCTGCTGGCTCATCAAGGAGTATAAGTTCAGGGTCAGTAGCTAATGCACGAGCCAATTCCAGGCGCCTTTGTTTGCCATAAGGCAAATTTTTGGCTTTTTCATTGTACACATCATCAAGGCCCACAAACTTTAAAACATCCATAGCCTTTTCTTTAACGAGAGCTTCTTCTTTGCGGACCGCAGGTGTTTTTAAAATAGCTCCAAAAACACCGGTTTTTGTGCGACAGTGTTGACCTATGATCACATTATCCAGTACGGTCATTTCACCAAACAACCTAATATTTTGGAAGGTGCGAGCAATACCCATTTTTGTTATCTCATAGGGCTTTAAGTTTTTAATCTCTTTTTTCCTGAAGCGTATAACACCTGCTGTTGGAGTATATACACCGGTTAAAAGATTAAACAGGGTAGTTTTGCCTGCACCGTTAGGGCCTATGACACTTAAGACTTCGCCTTGATTTATAGTTATATCAACAGAGTTTAAGGCTGAAAGGCCTCCGAAAACCATCGTGAGATTAGTACCTTCTAAGAGCTTCAAAACTTATTGCCCTCCCTTCTCCATCTTTTTTTTGGGTTTAATTTTATCTAAAAGGGAACCACTAATTATCCCTTCCGGTTGCACAATCATCATAATGACGAGAAGTAAGCCGTAGAGCACCATGCGGTACTGTGCAATGGCTGGCGATACTATACGCAACAGCTCTGGCAATAATGTAATAAAAAGTGCTCCGAGTATAGCGCCATACGTATTTCCCATACCGCCTAAAACCACCATACACAGTATTTCGATGGATTTCATAAAGCCAAAATCCTTTGGATTTATATACCTGAATAAAAATGCGTATAAGCCGCCTGCTATACCGGCATAAAAGGCGCCTATAGTAAACGCCAGGATTTTAAATTTTGTTGTATTGATGCCCATTGCTTCGGCTGCCAGTTCATCTTCACGGATAGCAATAAAAGACTTGCCAACGCGAGAGCTCATTATTCGGTTTAAAGAAAAGATTACTAATAAGAGCACTATGGTTGCTATATAAATATTTGTCACTTTGGGTATGCCGCGGAGGCCCATGGGCCCTCCGGTAAATTCCAGGTTCAAAAGGATATTTTTAGTGATTTCTCCAAAACCAAGTGTCGCTATAGCGAGATAATCACCTTTTAGCCTTAAAGTAGGAACTCCGATAATAAATCCAAAAAACGCTGCTACTATAGCACCAAGGATTAATGAGGCCACAAAAGGAAAGTCAAGCTTTAATGTAAGCAAAGTAGCAGCATATGCTCCTAAACTCATAAAAGTAGCATGACCCAGAGAAAGCTGCCCTGTGTAACCTGTTACTAGATTTAGACTAACTGCTAGTATAGAGTTGATCATAATTACTGTCAAGATCTGCAAAAAATAGCTCAAAACATATCACCTACACTTTCTCTTGAACCCTACGCCCTAATAGCCCGGTTGGCTTGAGCAGTAGAATAAATATGAGCACTGCAAAAGCTATTGCATCTTTGTAACGGGACATATAAACAGCTCCCAGCATCTCGACCAAACCAAGAATTAGACCACCAAGCATTGCACCGGGAATACTGCCGATTCCGCCTAAAACTGCTGCTACAAAACCTTTTAAACCCGGGAAAAATCCCATTGTAGGGTTTACAGAATCAAAGTAAACTCCGACCAGAACACCTGCAGCACCGCCTAAAGCGGAACCGATAGCAAAGGTGAAAGAGATAACCTGGTCTATTTTAATTCCCATAAGCTGGGCGGCTTCTTTATCCTGGGCAGTTGCTCTCATGGCCTGGCCCAATTTGGTTTTTTGCATTAAAAAATGTAATACTATCATTAGAACAATCGACACCAGCAAGATCAAGAGTTGTAGCGAAGACATTCGCAAAGGACCAAATCTTAAACTGGTTACATTTAAACCTGAAGGGAAGGGTCTTGCCTGTGGTCCAGCCAACATTAACACCGCATTTTGTAGAAAAATCGAAACTCCAATTGCGCTAATCAGTGGTGCTATGCGGCTGGATTTTCTTAAAGGTTTATAGGCGATTTTTTCAATGGTGATGCCCACAATGCAAGAACCTGCCATGCTAATTAAGAGAGCTAAAACAAATGGCAGCTTGTATACAGAAACCATTATAAGCCCTATAAAGGCACCTATCATGTATATTTCACTATGAGCAAAATTAATAAGTTCAAGTATTCCATAAACCATAGTGTATCCAAGCGCGATTAAAGAATATGTGCTACCTAGTGTTAGACCGTTTAATAACTGTTCAAAAAACATAGCAAGCTCCATTCCTTTCCAAAAGCAAAGCCAATGGACAGAATGACTTCTGTCCATTGACTAAAGTGATAGCGATTAAGCATTAACGAACCTTTACAAAATTGCCGTTTTCTACTTTCAAGATGATTATATCTTTTAATGCGTCACCTGTTTCAGTGAAAGAGGTAACACCGGTAACGCCAGGGAAATCCTTAGTCTTTGCCATTTCTTGCTGAAGAACCTGTCCGCCCTCACCGTTTGCATTTTTCAGGGCAGTCAGAAGAATCATAGCAGCATCGTAGGCCTGAGCTGCAAACATATCGGGTTCAGCGTTGAATTTTTCCTTATATGCCTTTACAAAATTCTGGGCATTCTCTGAAGGGTCATCGGTGAAAAATCCTGCAGTAAAGATTGAACCTTCTACAGCTTCTCCACCAAGTTTAATTAGATCAGGAGAATAGAATCCGTCGGCACCCAATATTTGAACATCGAGACCTTGTTCTTTAGCTTGCTGTGCAATTTTAGCTGCTTCAGTGTAGTACCCAGCTATATATAAAGCATCTGGATTTGCCCCTTTAAGCTTTGTAAGCTGAGCTCTAAAATCTTTTTCCCCATCATTGTAAGTTTCTATTCCTACGACTTCTGCAATTTCTTTTGCTTTTGCTTCAAAGGCGTTTTTCAAAGAAAGACCATAGTCATTATTGGTAAACATTACAGCAAATTTCTTAAAGCCCAATTCGTTTACTGCAAATTCAGCAAGTTGGACAGCTTGAACTTCGTCAGACAGACAGTTTCTAAAAATGTAATCGCCAATTTCGGGAACACCCTGGGCTGTTGAAGAAGATGAAATCATTACAACTCCTGCGTCATTGGCGATGGGGCCTGCAGTCATTGTTTCTGCACTAATAACGCCACCGACAATGGCAACTACCTTATCTCTTTCAATGAGCTTTGAAGCGGCATTAGCAGCTTCCGTTTGATCTCCTCTGGTATCTTCTGATATTAGAACTATTTTTTTGCCGTTGATTCCACCATTTTCATTATTAAATTCATCAACAGCTATCTCTACACCATTTTTGACGCTTATGCCATAAGTTGCAACATCTCCAGTAAGAGGGCCGATTGTTCCAATTTTAATTTCTCCACCTTCAGACTCACCTTCTGTTGATGTGGAAGGAGTATTTGCTTGATTTTGGCCGCAGCCGGATAATAAAGCTAAAGTTAATACGACAACACAAAATACAGTAATAAATTTGGATAGTTTGCGCATAAAAGTACCTCCTTACTAAAATTTCCCTTTTTTATCGATGAAATAATATTTTTTTCAGACAACAAACTCAATTCGTGAATATTGGGTTTAAACGCCTGAATAATTTTGATAACCACCCCCAAGTACAAAAAAGCAGCAGTTCTACTCATGACAAAACACAAGTGGAACCTGCCGCTGGAGTCTTTTATACTCACGGTGTACTAGAAAAATTCTAGCTGTACCGCTTGGACCAGACGCTTTAAAGCGACTTACCTTTAAAGCCGGAACCCTAGGTACACTCCCACATGAAAAAGTGTTTCATTTAATTTTAAATCATATTATAATCTAATTCTCACAAAAAGTCACTATCAAAAACAAGATTTTTATAATTTTATTATATAAAAAATGTATAATTTTGTTTTCACCGGAAAAAATATGGAAGTAGAAGTGCACAGGCGTTAAAAAAACACGCTACATATTAGAATAATCGAGAAAAAGAGCAAAAATGTGGTTTTTTCCCTTGATAACAAGAAAAAGGGAAATTGATTTTGAAGTGCGCTTCTAATATTATATTAATTGTAATTAGCACTCACTAAGTAAGAGTGCTAATAAGTTAAACAAACTATCCTACATATTTTCATTTTTTGCTATTTTAACCTTGCCTTTAATTTTTGGTAATAATTTCTTGGCAATAAGAAAAAAGGAGGGTAAATATGAACATCAAACCATTGGGCGATCGAATTGTCATTAAAGTGTTAGAAAAAGAGGAAAAGACCAAAGGAGGTATCGTTTTACCTGATACCGCTAAAGAAAAACCACAGAAGGGCGAAGTCTTAGCAGTTGGTTCTGGCGAAATCATCGAAGGCAAAAGGGTTCCTTTGGAAGTCAAAGTTGGGGACAAGGTTATCTTTTCCAAGTATGCAGGTACTGAAGTAAAGATTGATGACCAGGAATATTTAATTTTAAGACAGAGTGACGTGTTAGCAATATTAGAATAAAGTCGCTAGGAGGGGATTATAAATGGCAAAACAGATTAAATATGATGAAGATGCTCGCAGAGCTTTATTAAGAGGCATTGATAAATTAGCTGATACTGTAAAAGTTACATTGGGACCCAAGGGCCGCAATGTTGTCCTTGATAAAAAATTCGGAACTCCCACAGTTACCAATGACGGTGTAACCATAGCAAGAGATATTGAGTTGGAAGATCCTTTTGAGAATATGGGTGCACAGCTAATTAAGGAAGTTGCTACCAAGACTCAGGATGTAGCAGGAGACGGAACCACCACTGCTACTTTACTTGCTCAGGCCATTATCCATGAGGGAATGAAAAACGTAGTGGCAGGGGCAAACCCCATGATCATGAGAAAAGGTATTGAAAAAGCTGTAAAAGCTGTAGTAGAAGAGTTAAAAACCTTCAGCAAACCTGTAGAGACGAAAGAAGCAATTGCACAGGTCGCTTCCATTTCTGCTGACGACGAAGAAATCGGTGAATTGATTGCAGAGGCAATGGAAAAGGTAGGCAAAGACGGTGTCATTACCGTTGAAGAATCTAAGAGTATGGGTACTACCCTGGAAGTAGTAGAAGGAATGGAATTTGACAGAGGTTACATATCTCCATACATGGTAACAGATACAGAAAAAATGGAAGCAGTTTTAGATGATCCCTATATTTTAATAACAGATAAAAAGATATCAAGTGTTCAAGACCTGCTCCCAATTCTTGAAAAGATTGTACAGCAGGGCAAGAAGCTCTTAATTATCGCTGAAGATGTTGAAGGCGAAGCTTTAGCTACACTGGTAGTTAACAAGCTACGCGGAACCTTGACCTGTGTTGCAGTAAAGGCTCCCGGTTTTGGTGACAGAAGAAAAGCCATGCTGGAAGATATAGCCATCTTAACCGGTGGACAAGTAATTTCTGAAGACCTCGGCATAGATATTAAGAACATTGATATAAATATGTTAGGTCAGGCAAGACAGGTCAGAGTTGACAAAGAAAACACCACCATCGTAGATGGTGCAGGAGATAAAGAAAACATCAAGAAACGCATCAATTCTATTAAAGCACAAATCGAAGAAACCACATCAGATTTCGATAGAGAAAAACTTCAAGAGCGGTTAGCAAAACTTGCCGGAGGCGTTGCTGTAATTCAGGTTGGTGCAGCCACCGAAACAGAACTCAAAGAGAAGAAAACCCGCATTGAAGATGCTCTTTCAGCTACAAGAGCAGCCGTAGAAGAAGGTATTGTACCTGGCGGTGGAACAGCATTCATCGATGCTCTACCTGCTCTTGACAGGCTCCAAGCTGCTGACGACGAACTAGTCGGCATAAATATTGTGAAAAAAGCATTAGAAGAACCTGTAAAACAAATCGCTAAAAACGCAGGATATGAAGGAGCAATAGTAGTAGAAAAGGTAAAGGCCAGCGATAAAGGAATAGGTTTTGATGCACGCCGTGGTGAATATGGCGATATGATTTCTAAGGGAATAGTTGATCCCACTAAGGTAACAAGGTCAACACTTCAAAACGCAGCCAGCATAGCAGCTATGGTTCTTACCACAGAAGCCGTAGTAACAGAAATTCCTGAAAAAGAAAAGAATGCACCAATGCCCGGCGGCGGAGATATGATGTATTAATGAAAGGATTAAAAAAGACTCGCGAATATTTCGCGGGTCTTTTTTTCTTGTCATTCGAATACCACGGGCTATGCCCGTGGTTCCGAAAAGCTTATAGCTATGAGTAGAAAAAACATACCTCCTCTGATAAAATAAAGCGGGTTTGGCCAACCGCAAAACTAAATCAGAGGAGGTAACATCCAATTGGATAATAACACATTATCA
>NZ_JAFFJA010000015.1 GCF_021991635.1 Tepidanaerobacter sp. GT38 | reverse complement strand
GATAGCTTGATTGATAACCCTAAGACGAGTTATCTCTTTTTGAGTCATGTTGAATGTCTCCTCTCTCATACCTGACATTTTATCAGAATAAATTCAACATGACATTATCACAGAATAACAACATTTAAATTAAAAAATATTTGACTTTTCCTTGGGATTTGATTATAATCTTTGTAAGATTAAATCTATGAACTTCTGTGATAGGGAATAGTAACCATGATGAAAGGTCAAAGAGAGCCGCCGGTGGTGGGAGTGCGGTACCGGAAGTCTTGGTGAATGGGCCCTGGAGAAGGTGCGGCAAACTAAAAGTAGCTGCATCCGGCAAGTCCCCCGTTAGCAAAGGACAGGATATCGCGATATTATCGCCGTATCCGGAAGAGTGAGTTTTACATTGAGGTGGCAAAGCATTTTATCCTGAAGATAAAATGCTTTTTTGTTACTAAAATGTAAAACTAATTTGGGTGGCACCGCGGAACATCCGTCCCATTAAGGGACGGATTTTTTGTTTGTGAGGTGATTTAAATGACATGAAAGCATGAAATTTGTATATACAGCTGTAGCAATAAGGTATCAATAAGTAAAATAGGAGGAGTGATTTGGTGTGAATGAAACCAAAATATTGCTAACTGAGAAAGAGATTCCTACACATTGGTATAATATTCAGGCGGATATGCCGAATCCTTTAAAGCCGCCTTTAAATCCTGTAACGAAAAAACCTGCTGCCCCCGATGAGTTAGGAGCTATTTTCCCGCAGGAAATCATAAAACAAGAGATGTCCACAGAGCGCTTTATTGAAATACCTGAGGAAGTGCGGAAGCTATATGCCTTATGGAGGCCATCACCGGTTTACAGGGCTCATCGCCTTGAAAAGGCCCTGGATACCCCGGCTAAAATCTACTTTAAATACGAAGGAGTAAGCCCTGCCGGCAGTCATAAATTAAACACCGCCATACCACAAGCTTATTACAATAAAAAGCAGGGAATTAAGCGGCTTACAACCGAGACCGGGGCAGGCCAGTGGGGAACGGCACTGTCTATGGCCTGCAAGTTTTTCGGTTTAGAGTGCACAGTCTATATGGTAAAAATAAGCTACAATCAAAAGCCCTATCGCCGATCTATGATGCAGCTTTTCGGCGCTGAGGTTTTTGCAAGCCCCAGCGATAAGACCCATGCAGGTCGAGAGGTGCTTAAAAAAGATCCGGATTCCAACGGCAGCTTGGGTATCGCCATAAGCGAAGCTGTGGAAGACGCAGCAAAAAATTCAGATACCAATTATGCCTTGGGCAGCGTCTTAAACCATGTGGTGCTGCATCAGACTGTGATTGGTCTTGAGGCGAAAAAGCAGATGGAAAAGGCCGGCTACTATCCGGATGTGGTCATAGCATGCTCCGGAGGTGGCAGCAATTTCAGCGGGCTTGCCATGCCCTTTGTGCAAGACAAAATCAAGGAGGGCAAGAAGACCCGCATAGTTGCAGCGGAGCCTGCTGCCTGCCCCAGCTTGACTAAAGGCAAGTTCACATATGACTACGGCGACACAGCTCATCTTACTCCTATGATGATGATGTACACTTTGGGGAGTGACTTTATGCCACCCGGCATTCATGCAGGAGGTCTTAGGTACCACGGCTCATCTCCCATCCAAAGTCAGCTGTTACATGACGGCCTGATTGAAGCCGTGGCTTATGAACAGCCGGACGTCTTTGAGGCCGCAGTGCTTTTTGCACAAAATGAAGGCATCGTGCCGGCGCCGGAATCATCCCATGCGATAAAAGCTGCAATAGACGAAGCAATAAAGGCTAGAGAAGCCGGTGAAAGCAGGACAATTCTGTTTTGCTTAAGTGGTCACGGATACTTTGATATGACAGCTTATGATATTTATCTTTCAGGAAAACTGCAAAATTCCAGTCTGCCCGATGACATTATAAACAAGGCGCTGGAGAAACTATCCTAAATTAAGGGAGGTAATCTAAGTGAAGCTTAAGGGTATGATATTAACATCACTTCTGATAGCTATAGGTTTAGTCCTTCACTATATAGTGCCGCCTATTGTAGGAGGCATGAAACCTGATTTCTTGCTGGCAATGCTCTTTGTTGCCCTTTATATAGACAATACGCCAAAAAATGCATTAGTTGCAGGCCTGTTAGCTGGGATTTTTTCTGCACTTACAACAGGATTTCCTGGTGGCCAAATTGCCAATATGGTTGATAAGTTTGTTACAGCCTTTGCGGTCATGGCTATGATAAAGGTGCTTGCCAACTTTAATTCGAATCTGACTGTGCTGTTTACGGCATTTGTAGGCACGGTGCTGAGCGGTGTGGTATTTTTGCAGACGGCACTTTTTGTAGTTGGAAGTTTGCCCTTGGCTTTTCCAGTTCTCTTTACCACCATAGTCATTCCAACGGCGCTGATAAACACCGTCGCCACATTCCTATGCTACAAAGTGGTGTTTTCCGCCAAAGATATGATTACACATAAAGCATAAACTTATGAGCTGCCGCAAACTACATTGAAATAGTTTGCGGCAGCTCTTTTTATTTATCCAAGAAATCTTAGCAAAAAAGGCTATTCGCCTCTCAACTTTAGATGCGATCTGTAAGGTTTTAGGATGTCAACCCGGAGATATTCCAGAATACAAAAGAAACGAAAGATATTCAAAGATAATAAGATAGCAGGCGTAAAACTTCGAAGTTGATTTATGTAAGATGAAGAACGCGTAAAGCTTTGGGAAGAAAAAAAGGGATAAAGACGTAAGCACTTGACTTTAAAATTGATATGATTAAAAAATGCAACTCTTATTGCAAATATTTTATCTTTTTGGTAGAATGTAAAAAAGATGTTGTGGCAAGAATAAAATTTAATATATACCATTCAGGTAATTTTATATTTTAAAAGGGAAAGCGGTGAAAATCCGCTGCAGCCCCCGCTACTGTGAACGAGGACGACTCCACAAAACCACTGGCTAAAAGCCGGGAAGGGTGGACGAGGATGATGCGTGAGCCAGGAGACCTGCCTGAATGTTGATATACTTCGGCGGGAAGTGTTTTACTGTTTTTGGAAAAGACCATCTTCTCGGATGGTTTTTTTATTAGCTCCTGCTGTGCAGGAGCTTTTTTGATAAAAGCAGGAGGTTTCTGTGCTAAATAGCAACATTTGATAGCGAGTTGCTGGATCAATTTACTTTGAAAGGTGAATCCTTTGGAAAACTACTACAAACACCTTCAACTAGAGTACTTTAGAAAAAATAAATATAGAGTATGGATTGCTTTAGCAGCCCTTACAATCCTGATGATTGCTACTTTCTTTACCTCCATAAATCTTGGAAGGGCGTATATAGGGCCTCGGGACATAGCGTATGTCATCTTGGGCCGCCTATTTGCTAGGGAAGACATCCTTTCGCTTTTAGATGAAACAACGTCGGCTATCATCTGGGACATAAGGCTTCCTCGAATACTATGCGCATTTTTCGTAGGTGGAGGCCTTGCGGTTTCGGGGACAATATTTCAGTCGGTCCTGATGAATCCCATGGCCGATTCATATACTATGGGTGTATCTACCGGAGCAGCCTTCGGAGCGTCCATAGCCATATACTTAAACATTATGGCTATGGGATTTGCAATTCCCATTACCGCAGCCGCTTTTTTGGGGGCAGTGCTCACCTTATGTATTGTAATGACTCTCTCTAAAGTAAGAGGATATTTAAGTCCCGTAAACCTGATACTATCAGGAATTATTGTCAGTTCTATCCTTTCTGCCGGGGTGACTTTGATAAAAAACGCAGCAGGAGAAAATGTAGGTGCTATAGTGGGGTGGATGATGGGCAGCCTTTCATCAAGCAGTTGGAGTGAAGTCTTCTTAGTTTTACCGGTAACTGCTTTAGGAACTCTGATACCTACATATTTTGCCAACAGCCTAAATTTATTATCACTAGGTGATGAGGAAGCTAGATTTCTAGGAGTGGATCCAGAGAAATCCCGAAGGATTTTTTTAACCGCAGCTTCCATGATAACAGCGGCATGTGTGTCGGTAAGCGGCATCATAGGTTTTGTAGGACTCATTGTGCCACATATGCTACGGCTGGTTCTGGGAGCAGATAACCGGAAACTCATTCCTTTTTCCATGCTTTTGGGGGGTGAGCTCTTGCTGGTGGCGGACACGGTAGCACGGGTTCTTTTAAGAATGGAAATTCCGGTAGGAGTGATTACCACCATGCTCGGAGGGCCATTTTTCCTCTTCATATTCATCAGAAAAAACCGGCGCCGATATGTATAGCATTAAAAAGGGGTGAACCCATGTATAAAATATCAAATGTAAATTTTTTCATAGGAAAGCGATTAATTCTTAAAGACCTGTCTTTTTCCATAAGACAGGGAGAAATATTTACAATTATAGGCCCCAACGGCTCCGGGAAGACTACATTGCTTAAATTGCTGACTGGGTTTTACAAGCCAAGTTCAGGGGAAATACTGCTCGACGGCATAGATATAAGGATGATGACCCCTAAGGCCCTCAGCCAAAAACTTTCCGTCATATCTCAAAATGTAAACATTCAGTTCCCCTTCACCTGTTTTGAAGTTGTGATGATGGGAAGAAACCCGAAGCTGGCAAATAATCAAAAGCCCAGCAAAAGGGACATGGATGTGGTAATTTGGGCCATGGAAAAGACGAATACGCTGCAATATTGGGACCGATTGATAACCGAACTCAGTGGCGGTGAAAAACAGAGGATAATGCTGGCCCGCACGCTGGCTCAGGAAACCCCATATATTTTACTGGATGAGGCTTTTTCCGACATGGATATGCATTACGTCATTAAATCCATGAAACTGTTAAGGGAGCTGGTGGAACAGAAAGGTGTCACTGTGGTCAATATAGTCCATGATTTAAATTTGGTATATCACTTTAGTGACAGTGTCCTCCTGTTAAATGGCGGCAAGATAGAAAGATTGGGCCATAGAGTTGAAGTGATGAAAAAGGAAAACATTGAAAAGACATTTAAGATCCGGGTTGAAAGCATAAAGGGCAGAGGAATGCTCATTCTCCCGTAAATAAAAAAATTCTTTTTTAAAAGGAGATGATATTGTTGAAAAAAATTGTGGTTTACATATTGTCTTTCGTGCTGATATTGGGCATTGTAGGATGTTCTCGGCCGGCGGAAACTGTCAATGACAGTGATTGTGGGAATGAAGCTGTTATCCAAATAACCGATGATGAAGGCAAAGTAATAACCATGGAAAAACCTGCCCAAAGAATTATATCATTGTATTCTGCCCACACTGAGAACCTCTTTTCCTTGGGGCTTGACGAACAGATAATCGGCGTTGGCAAAAGTGACAACTATCCAGAACAGGTAAAAGAGAAAAAGGCCTTTGACTATAAGTCTGACCCGGAAAACGTAATTGCCGAAAAACCGGATTTGGTTTTGATCAGGCCATTTATCTCAAAAAGTGTTCCGGATTTTGTTGAAGCACTAGAAGGTGCAGGCATAACGGTGGTAAGTCTATACCCCAATAAATTCGAGGATTTTGATGGATATATCATGAAACTCGCAAAGCTCACAGGTAAGACCGAAGAGGCGAAAGCCATGCTCCAAAGTTTTCATGAGGAAATTCAAAAAATCAATGACATGACTAAAGATATCCAGCCAAAGGTCAGGGTTTTCTTTGAGTCTACGGAAAATGAATGCCGCACTGTCACAAAGGATTCCATGGTGGCAAAGGCAATAGAGCTTGCAGGCGGAGTAAATATCGCTGAAGACGCCCAGCCGGTCAGTGAAACTTCAAGTATAGCATCTTACGGCGTGGAAAAGGTTCTAGAAAAGGGGAAAGAAATCGACGTTTATGTAGCTCAAAAGGGTGCCATGAATGCCAGAAGTTCACCAGAAGCCATCTCATCACGGCCGGGCTATTCGGCAATAAAAGCGGTAAAAGAAGGCCGGGTATACGTGATTGATGAAAAATTAGTTTCCAGCCCTACTTTTAGATTCAAGCAGGGTGTAGAAGAGCTCGCAAAAATGTTCTATCCTGATATCTTTGAAAACTAGCGCTTATCAATGACGTTTTGCCAAATTTTTGGATTGTTGCTTGTGATATTTACAAGTAAAAGAGACCATAAGGAGACATGATTATGAAAGGCATTATGATAACTGCCCCATCTAGTGGCAGCGGTAAGACCATGGTGACCATAGGCGTTATAAAGGCTTTAAGGGATACGGGTTTTAATGTATGTGGTTTTAAAACCGGACCCGATTACATAGATACATCTTTTATCAGTCGTGCTTCCGGGAAAGAGGCAGGCAATCTTGACATGCATCTTCAGGGCCAAGTAGGTATGAAACAGTCCCTGGGGTTAGGAGAGGGTGAATATTGCATCATTGAAGGTGCCATGGGGTATTTTGACGGCATATATAACACCTACGAAAACTCCAGTTTCCACATTGCCAAAATCCTAAGTGTAAACTCGATTCTGGTTTATACCCCGCAAAATGAGATGTTCTCTGCTGTTCCCAAAATAAAAGGCATGGCTGATTTTCCGGGCTCTACTATCAAGGGAGTGATACTAAACCGGGTAAGTGAAAAAATGTTCCATCTCCTGAAAGATCCTATAGAAAAGTTTACCGGTCTTCATGTCTTGGGTTTTGTGCCCAGTATAAGTGACCTAGAGTTTAAAAGTCGACATCTGGGACTGGTGCAGAGCGTTGAAATAAGCGACATAAACAGCCGCATTCAAAAGATTGCAGATATAATCAAACAAAATATCAACTTAAGCCTCTTGATAAAGCTCATGGCGGACGTTAAAGCCTTGCCTGTGGATTATCCCTCCAGAAGAAACATCAAAGTAGCGGTAGCAAGAGATAAAGCATTCTCTTTTTACTATAGAGAAAATTTGAATATCCTTAGCCGGTGCTGTGATGTGGTGTTTTTCTCGCCTCTTACGGATACTAGGCTGCCCCAATGTGACCTCTTATACTTGGGAGGCGGTTATCCGGAGGTATTCAAGGATGAGCTTGCCTTAAATACATCGATGCTTGCATCTATTAAAGCCTTTGCTGACAGAGGAGGCTGTATCTTTGCCGAGGGCGGAGGGTTCATGTATCTTATGGATTATATTGAGGACTGCAAAATGGCAGGGGTTTTTAAGGGAAAGGCCACAATGACAGATAAGCTGCAGCAATTCGGCTATATAGATATAAAGCTTAAGAAGGACTGCATGTTAGGTAAGGTTGGAGATAAGCTAACCGGCCATGAATTTCACAAATCGGTAGCAATGGCCCAAAATGCAGATACCGTATACAGCATTACTAAGACCAAAGGTGATAAGACCTGGTCCTGTGGCTATAAATATAAAAACGTGCTGGCGGGCTATCCCCATATAAGCTTTTTTGGAAATATAAACTCCTTTTTATCCATGTTAGATTATGTGGACAAGAGCAAGGAGGGAAGCCTGTGTATTTAAAAAATCCTGCTGCTATAGAGAGAAAAAGCATGGAAATAATCCGGCAGGGCTTAGCCGGTGTAAGCTTTGATGAAAGGGAACTGGAAATTGTGAAAAGAATGATACACACTACCGGAGACTTTGATTACAAAAACCTAGTAGTGTTTAAAAATAACGCGGTGGATGTTGGTATAACCTTGCTGACCAAGGGGTGCAGTATATTTACCGATACCAGGATGGCCTGGGCCGGAATAAACAAAAGGGCTTTAGAAAAATCAGGTTCTAACTTGCGATGTTATATTGATGATGAGGGAGTAAAAATGCTTGCACAGAAAAATGGCACCACCCGAGCAAGTGCTGCCATAGATATAGCATGCAAAGATAAGGTGGATATATATGTTATCGGAAATGCCCCAACGGCTCTCTTTAGGGTTGGCGAGCTTCTAAAACAGGGTAAGATAGCGCCTTCGCTGATAATAGGTGTGCCAGTGGGATTTGTAGGGGCAGCAGAGGCCAAGGATTTTATTAGAGAGTTGGAAATTCCCTCCATAACCACCAGGGGGACTAAGGGTGGAAGCAATGTGGCAGCTTCTATTGTAAATGCCCTTTTATACATGGCGGTGGGAAGATGAAAGATTTATATGTAGTAAAGGGAGGCAAAAAACTCCGGTGTGGCTACACCACCGGCAGCTGCAGCGCAGCCGCAGCCAAAGCCTGTGTTATGATGTTGCAGGCTAATAAGTTGATGAGCAAGGTTTCCATAGATACTCCTGCGGGTATAAAGTTGGATCTGGACGTAATATCTCCGGAGCTGGGACCCGGCTATGCCTCATGCTGCGTAATAAAGGACGGGGGTGATGACCCCGATGTTACAGATGGCATGGAGATTTGTGCAAGGGTCTCCAGGAGGGGTGACCGTAAAATAGTAATAGACGGCGGCGAAGGCATAGGCAGGATAACCAGAAAAGGGCTGTTCGGCAATGTAGGGGAAGCGGCCATAAATCCAGTGCCTCGGAAGATGATTGAAAAAGAAATAAGGGAAATATCCTCGGACGGCTATGATGTTTTGATTTACGCACCTAGAGGCGCCCAAATTGCAAAAAAAACCTTTAATCCTAATCTCGGCATCGAGGGGGGTATCTCGATCATAGGAACTTCCGGAATCGTAGAGCCCATGTCCGAGAAGGCACTGCTTGAGACCATATATTTAGAAATGGATTTGCTTTACGATGAGGGATGCAGGGAAGTAATTCTTTTTCCGGGAAACTACGGTAAGAACATGGCTAAAAGTCTCGGACTGCCTGACAAAGGAGTTCAGGTATCAAACTTTATCGGTGAATCAATAGCTTATGCCTACAACAAGGGATTTAGAAAAATTACTTTGGTGGGCCATATAGGGAAGCTTTCCAAGCTAGCTTTAGGAGCATTCAATACCCACAGCCGGGTCTGCGATATGCGCATGGAGGCTTTGGTTTATTACCTGGCCCTAATCCAGGCTCCCCTGGAGATTTTAAAACAGGTGAATAGCTGCACTACAACGGAAGAGGCGCTGGAGATCATTATACAAACTGGATACAAATCCATTTTCGAAGATATGAAAAAAGGCTGTATTGAGAGAATCAGGAAATATCTAAAAGACGACGATTTTGATGTCGATGTTTACATATATTCCATGAAATACGGGGTGCTTTAACATGATTAGAGTTATTGGAGCAGGGCCGGGAGATGTCAAATATTTGACCCGAGAGGCCTATGAAGTGATATCAACATCTGAAAACCTTATAGCCTTTGGAAGGATATCAAAATCCGTAGAAAAAATTAACGGCAAAGTTATACGAATTCAAAAGGTCCATGAAATTTTAGAAATGATAAATCAAAAGGATAATGTAGATATTCTTGCCTCTGGCGATCCTTGCTTTTTTGGTATTGTGGAATACCTAAAAGAAAACGGAGTCATCATTGATGAAGTGATACCCGGTCTTTCATCATTTCAATATATGATGGCTAAACTCAAAAAAAATTGGCAGGAAGCCCGTTTTATAAGCCTTCATGGAAGGAGAAGTAGTCTGGAGGAAGTGCTATCCAGCAGAATCTGCGTAATATTGACAGACGAGGATCACAGCCCGGGATATATTTCGCGAAAGCTTTATCTCATGGGGATTTCAGGCTTAATATATGCTGGGTTCGACCTTTCTTATCCCGAGGAGAAGATAATTGTGAAAAAAATAGGAGAGGACATACCGAATTACTCCAGCCTATCGGTGGTGGTGGTTGAACATGCGGTGGATTAGAGATGAAGAATTTATAAGAGGCAAAATCCCCATGACGAAATTTGATGCCAGGATTGCTGCCATAGCGGCTTTGGAAATAGAAAAAGGTGATACTCTTTTGGACGTTGGGGCAGGCACAGGTTCCATTTCCATTGAAGCAGCCCTGCAGGGGGCAACAGTATTTGCTGTGGAGGCCCAAGAGGAAGGGACAAATCTTATACGTCAGAACGCCCTTAAATTCAAAGTGGATATTGAAATCATTAATAAACATGCTCCTCATGGCCTTGAGAAAATTTCAGGTTTTAACAAATGTTTTATCGGAGGCAGTGGTGGAAAACTAAGACAGATCTTTGAGCATGTCAATGAGAAAATGCCTTCCGGTGGGATCATTGCAGCAAACTTTATAACCTTAAAAAATCTAAATGAATTTATGGTTCTTTTAAACCATTATGCCTACGAGGACATTGAATTGAAACTAATTCAGGTATCTTATATGGAAAATGCCGGGATAATAAAATCCCAGAATCCGATTTTTTTAGCGAGAGGAAGGAAACCGTGAAAAAATTGTACGGAATCGGAGTAGGGCCGGGGGATAGCGAGTACATCACCCTGAAAGGATATAACCTTATACGAAAAGCCGATATGGTGTTTATACCCTCCAGCGGCGGAAAGAGTTTTGCCGGAAACATTGCCAGGGATTATATAAGGGATAAACAGGTTTTAGAATTGGATTTTGCCATGGACGGAAATGAGAAGCAAAAATACGCCATTATTGCCCGGTTTATAGATGCCAAATTAAAATCAGGGCAAATCGGTGTATTTTTAACATTGGGAGACCCAATGGTGTACAGCACTTTTTGTTATCTTCAAAAGGAGCTTGTGAAGCTAGGCATTCAGGTGGAGACCGTGCCGGGAGTGACTTCTTTTTGCGCCGCTGCCAACCGTGCAAAGGTGCCTGTAGCCCTCAAAGGAGAGAGCTTTTATCTGTGTGACGGGAATATAGATGAAGAGGTTTTAAAGGCAGTTGATTCGGTCTGTATTTTAAAAACATATAAGAATAAAGCAAGCATCCTCGATACTTTAGAAAAATACGGATTTGAATATGTATATGTAAAAAGATGCACCTGTGACGAGGAAAAGGTCTTGTTCGAAAGGGACGAGATCCTCAAAGACACTGATTATATATCCCTTATTTTGGGAAGGAGGAAAACAGAGTGATAAGCTTTGTAGGTGCAGGCCCGGGGGATGTTGATTTAATTACGGTAAAGGGAAGAAGACTCTTGGAAAGGGCCGATGTGGTCATATATGCGGGATCCTTAGTATCCAGAGAACACCTGACCTTTTGCAAAAAAGGGTGCAAGTTTTACGACAGTGCCTCCATGACATTGGAAGAAGTAATTGAAGTTATGGAAAGGGAATACCGCCAAGGGAAAAGTATTGTAAGACTTCATACCGGAGATCCTTCCATATACGGAGCTATAAAAGAGCAGATGGATTTACTGGAGGAAAGGGGCATTGAGTACGAAGTGGTCCCGGGGGTCAGCTCTTTTACAGCAAGCTGTGCCGCCATAAAGGGTGAATTTACCCTACCCGGCATAAGCCAGACGATTATAATAACCCGGCTGGAGGGCAGGACCCCGGTGCCAAATACGGAATCCCTGGAACTCTTAGCTGCCCACAAGGCTTCTATGGCCATATTCTTATCGGTGGGGAATATGGAGAGGGCTGTTAAAAAGCTGAAACAGGGCTATGGAAGAAGTGATGTGCCAGTAGCGGTAGTATATAAGGCCACCTGGGAAGATCAAAAGGTGATAATGGGAACACTGGATGACATAGCCCAAAAGGTAAAGGACCAGGGGATAAGAAACTTTGCCATGATTCTCGTTGGGGATTTCATAAATGGCAAATATGAGAGATCTAGACTTTACGCTCCTGGCTTTTCCCATGGCTTTCGGAGGGCTACCCAGTGAAGTGCGCCGTGATATGTTTTACAGATTCGGGAGAAAAGATAGCAAAGGCTATCGAAAGAGGCATTCCAGGCGCCCGCATATACAGTCCAAAAACATGCTCATCGGGTGTTAAATCCAAAATGGCCATGATAGCCCGAGAATATGACCGAATCGTATTTGTATGTGCTGTAGGTATTGCGGTGAGGTTGATGGCGCCTTATATCAGGCATAAGATCCAAGACCCTGCTGTAGTGGTGGTAGATGATATGGGGAAATACGCCATTAGCCTTTTATCAGGGCATATTGGCGGAGCCAATGATTTTACAAAAGAAGTAGCCAAAATCATCGGTGCCCACCCCATAATAACTACGGCATCCGAAGGGAGAGGCATAGAATCGGTAGACATGTTTGCCAAAAGGTGTAACCTTGTCATTGAGAATATGGAAGATGCCAAAACCATAACGGCTATAATGGTAAACGGTGGAGTATTGCGGGTGGTCTCGGAAATTCAGACCATGATAAATTACCCCAGAATATCAGAAACCGATTATGATGGAATCCTTTACATCACACCCCAAGAGTCAGTATCCTGCCACAAACCTTACTGCATTTTAAGGCCTAAAAACCTCACCGTTGGAGTGGGTTGCAAAAGAGGGAAGACTCGGGACGAAATTTTAGAGGCCATCTTCAATGTCTTTAAATCTAACAATTTGAGCATTAAATCCATAGAGTCACTGGCCACCATTGACATAAAAAAGGATGAACAAGGCTTGATTGAAGCTTGTAAGTATTTAGGCTGCAGGTTTTATACATTTTCAAAAGAACAAATACGCTCCGTTCAGGAGATGTTCCGGGGGAGTGCTTTTGTGGAAAAAGTGGTAGGTGTGACAGGTGTTTGCGAACCCTGTGCCTATTTAACTTCCGGGGAAGTGATTGTTGGCAAAACATTATTGAATGGTGTAACAGTTTCTGTGGGGAGGAAAAAGCAGCATGGCTAAACTATATGTGGTGGGCCTGGGCCCCGGCGGTAAAGATTGTATGACATCAAGGGCAATTGAAGCTATAGAAAAATCAAAAGTCATAGTAGGATACAAATTCTATGTGGATTTGATAAAGGATATGTTAGGTGGCAAGGAAGTCATAACTACCGGCATGCGTGGAGAAATACAGCGGTGCCAGTTGGCCATTGAAAAGGTAAAGCATGGGTTGGACACGTCCATTATAAGCACCGGGGATGCAGGCTTATATGGCATGGCAGGACCTATACTGGAACTTGCTGAGGGCATTGATGTGGAAGTGGTGCCTGGGGTAACTAGCTGCTTTGCTGCAGCGGCAGAGCTGGGGGCTCCGATTATGCACGATTTCTGCTCCATAAGCTTGAGCGACCTTTTAACACCATGGGAGGTTATAGAAAAAAGGCTCGAATGTGCCGGAGCTGCCGACTTTAGCATAGCCTTGTACAATCCTAGAAGCCACGGCCGCCCTGAGAATTTAAAAAAAGCAATAGATATTCTGTTAAAATACAAAAAACCCGACACCCCAGTAGGGATAGTTAAAAATGCAGGCCGTAACGGAAACCAGAGGGTGATAACTACCATTTCCAATATAGAATACGAGCTGGTGGATATGGCTACGGTTTTGATAATAGGCAACAGTGCCACCTATGTAAAAGGAGATAAAATGATTACTCCCAGGGGGTATAAAATTTGATATGGATAATAGGAGGGACTCGGGAAGCCGCAGAACTGGTCCAAAGAATAAAAGGTGATGCCAAATACGTCATTACGGCTGCAACCGAATCCGAGCGGGAGTTTCTGAATGATAAAAACCTTGTGGTAGGTCGTATGGATCGGATAGGCATGGAAGCTTTTATCAGGAAAAATTCCATTTACTTGATAGTAGACATGTCCCATCCCTATGCCTTGGAAGTTACGAAAAATGCCAAAGAGGTCGCTCGAAAACTCAACATTGATTATATACGCTATGTGCGAAAAAAAACCAAAGATACCGAAGGCAGTATTT
Organism: Tepidanaerobacter sp. GT38; assembly: GCF_021991635.1. GTDB lineage: Bacteria > Bacillota > Thermosediminibacteria > Thermosediminibacterales > Tepidanaerobacteraceae > DTU063. The sequence continues at coordinate 58,493 of NZ_JAFFJA010000015.1, read as the reverse complement.
ATCTCGATTCCATTGAAGAATGCCAGAAGTTTTTAAGGTCTGTAAAGGGATGTGTGTTTATTACAACTGGTTCAAAAAACATAAAGGATTTTGAATCAGTAAGGGGAAACAACAGATTTATCTACAGGGTTCTGCCTACCATAGAAAGCATTGAAGAATGCTTGAAGAACAGAGTAAAAATTAAAGATATAGTTGCTGCATTGGGCCCATTTAGTAAAGACTTGAATGCCGTCATGTTTAAAGAATATGGTGCCGATTATGTGGTAATGAAAGATAGCGGCAGCGAAGGTGGCACTTATGAAAAAATCCAGGCATGCAGGATGCTCAATATCCCGGCGGTGATTATTGGCCGCTATGATGAGCAGGGATTGGAGAGTATAGACGAAGTTGTAAAATATATACGGCAAAAACTAAGAGGTTTTAGGCTGAGATGAACATAAGCCATAAAGCTGCCTGTGCTGATTTGCTGACCTACAGAAACTTTTAATAAAAAAAATCAAGGAGTGATAGTGATGTTTTCAAAAGTCAAGAAACAAAAGATTTTAGTGGTCATTAGTTTATTGATCTGCAGTTTATTCCTAGCGGCCTATGGTGATAATTTGCAACCGGCAGCAGGTGATCCGGTGGAAGAGCAGGAAAATCTAGAGTTTCAACAACCTGAAGGCAAAAAAGGCATCTTAGTTATCAGTTTTGGAACAAGTTATCCTGAGACTAGAAAAGTGACGATAGATGCTTGTGAAGAAAAAATAGCAGAGAGCTTCCCTGATTATGAAGTTCGCCGAGCTTTTACTTCCAGTATTATCATTAAAAAGCTTAAGGAAAGAGACAATATTATAATTGACACACCTGAAGAAGCTTTAAGCAAAATGAAAGAAGAAGGATTTACTAAAGTCATCGTACAGCCTTTACATATTATTCCCGGTTACGAATATGAAGAAGTGCTGGCTGTTGTAAATAATTTCAAGGATTCTTTCGAACAATTGACTGTAGGTCGGCCTGTACTTTACGGCATAGAAGACTACAAACAAGCTGTAGAAGCCTTAAAGCAACAACTGCCAGCATTAGATAAAGACCATGCGGTAGTTTTAATGGGCCACGGCACGACTCACCCGGCTAATGCCTGTTATTCTTGCTTGCAAAGCATGTTAGATGATGAGGGATTAAAGGTCTTTGTAGGGGTCGTTGAAGGATATCCGGGAATCGATAATGTAATAGCCAAACTAAAACGAAACAATATTAAAGAAGTAACACTAATGCCTTATATGCTTGTGGCCGGGGACCATGCAGTTAATGATATGGCCGGTGATGAGGAAGATTCTTGGAAGAGCATACTTGAAAGAGAAGGCTTTGTGGTCAATATTTATTTACATGGTTTAGGCGAAAACATCGGTTACCAGGAAATATACGTGCAAAGGGTTCAGGACTGTATTGATGGCAATCCGTTAGGTATTAAAGAAGAATAATTGTCAATGGCAAGAGCTTATAGTTAAGGTCTGTAAGTAAGGGTTGTGGTCTAAAAATAGTACACAACCCCTATTATTTTCCTAGCAGCGGATAAAGCTCCATCTCTTCTCTTTGGATTCGATTTTTTAGCAGAGTAGCAATATCGCTTAAATCTTGCCTAAACTTTTCCGGGTTTGTCTTTATATTTTTGGGCTGCATGTATTTTGCTTTGAAAGCCGAAAACTTCTCGCCTAAATTCCCCATTTCATCTGTAAAAGCCTTGGCTGTGCTTCGAATGTGGCTGTTTTCGTGTTCCATCAAATTAGGATATAAAAACTTATCTTCAGATTGCAAGTGGAATAAAAGCACACCTGCAAGCTGCCCTATTTTCATAGAAATATCAAAGGCTTTTTCCTCTAACTTTTCTTGTGGAACATGCAGAAGTTCCTGTATGATTTCATGAATCTGCTCATGCTGTTTTTGAAGTAAAGCGATGGTCATCTATAACCCACCTTTCTTGTTTTTTTATATTACTAAAGATTTTCAAATATTGATATGATAAATATCACAAATATGACAATTACTGTATAAATCAGAGCGATAATGAGGAAATTATTGTTGAGGTGATATTTTTTGAAAATAAGGTATAGCCTTTTTGCCGTAATGATATTAGCTGTATTTTTCGCATTATTAACCGTTAAGGAAGACATATATCGCAAGCCTCAACAAAAATCTAAAATAAGTATTCCTCATAACATGTCTGAAAACTTAGATTTGGCCGGTGGTCCTGAAAGAGAGGTCAGAGGTTTTCCAAAAAGAGAAATAGTTGATTTAATAACCATGTATCCGGACCTTTTTATAGCCAGCGGTGACAGCAGCGAGAAAAAAGTTGCTTTAACTTTTGACGATGGCCCTGATGATGTATTCACACCTCAAATTCTCGATATTTTAAAAGATAAAAATGTGAAAGCTACATTTTTTGTCATAGGCAAAAGAGCAGATAGCTTTTCTGAAGTTATGCAGAGGATTGTAGATGAAGGCCACTTAGCTGGCAATCATACGTGGAGTCATCCTAATATAATGAAAATCTCTTTAGAAGACGCCAAAGAGGAAGTATTGAAAACTGAAAAACTGCTGAATTCCTATTATAAAGATTCGAAAGATAGAGTTAAAATTTTTAGGTCCCCTTATGGTTCAATAGACCCAAAAAGAGTAGAGTTTTTTGGTGATATAGGCTATAAGATAATATCATGGAATGTGGATTCACTGGATTGGAAAGGCCTTTCTGCAGAAGAAGTCAAAACCAATGTTTTAGAAAATGTGGTAAACGGCTCCATAATTTTGCAGCACTCCGCAGGGGGAGAGGGAGAGGATTTGAGCGGTTCAGTAGAGGCGCTGTCGGAAATCATAGAGGTTTTAAAAGCTGAAGGGTTTGAATTTGTGACAGTTGATGAAATACTAAAGGATAAGCAAGAAAAGGACAGGCAAGACAATGATAAACTGAAATAGGCGATTTGCTCATAAGATCAGCTCCCCTATGTAGGGGAGCTGATTAGATTTCTGATATATATACTTTATACTCCTTTCATGGAAAGGCTTATCCTGTTTCTTTCGGTATCTACCGAGAGCACTTTTACCTTTACAGTGTCACCTACACTTAACACATCAAAAGGTGAACGGACAAAGCTCTCGGAGAGCTCAGAAATGTGACAGAGACCATCCTGATGGACGCCTATGTCTATGAATGCCCCGAAGTCGGTCAAGTTGCGGACGGTGCCCATTAAAACCATGCCCGGTTTCAAATGGGAAATTTCCAGCACGTCAGTGCGGAAAATAGGCGGCGGCAGCTCTTCTCTGGGGTCGCGCCCGGGTTTTTTAAGTTCTGTCAAAATGTCCTTTAAGGTAGGTATACCTATGTCTAAAGATAAGGCCATTTCCCTTATTTCATTTTCAGTAAAGTTTTTAGTTTTAAGCTCTTCAAGAGTATAAAGTTTCATTACCTGTTCGGCTATTTCATAGCTTTCCGGGTGTACTGCAGTGTTATCGAGGATATTATCACTTTCCGGTACCCTTAGAAATCCGGCGCATTGTTCAAAAGTCTTTGGACCCAACTTGGGAACTTTTAAAAATTCTTGTCTTGATTTAAACAATCCCTTTTCTTCCCGGTATTTTACAATGTTATTAGCTATAGTGGGAGTAATGCCGCTGACATAGCTGAGCAGGGAAGGCGATGCCGTATTTACGTCTACGCCGACGCTGTTGACACAGTCTTCCACTACTCCCGAGAGTTTCTCGGAAAGCTTCTTTTGATTTACGTCATGCTGATATTGCCCTACACCTAAGGCTTTTGGGTCTATTTTTACCAGCTCTGCCAATGGGTCCTGGAGACGCCGGGCAATGGAAACGGCACCTCTATAGGAAACGTCAAGGTCTGGAAATTCTTGCGTGCCTAGCTTTGACGCAGAGTAGACGGAAGCTCCAGCTTCACTTACCACTACGTATGACACGGGTCTTTTAGCCTCTTTTAAAATCTCCCCCAGGAATTTTTCGCTCTCTCTGGAAGCTGTGCCGTTTCCCAGAGAAATGACATCCACATTGTACTTTTCTATCAGTGAGAGAATTATCTTTTTGGACTCCTCAAAGTTGTTCTGTGGAGGAGTTGGATAACAGACGGCAAAGTCCAGCAGCTTGCCCGAACTATCTATAACCGCCAGTTTGCACCCGGTCCGGTAAGCCGGGTCAAAGCCCATTATAACTTTGTCTTTTACCGGAGGCTGCAGGAGCAAGTGCTTTAGATTCTTTGAGAATGTCACCAGGGCTTGTTCCTCTGCTCTCTCTGTTAGCATATTTCGGATTTCCCTTTCGATAGACGGCCATATAAGGCGTTTGTATGCATCGTCTACTGCCTGTTCGAGAAGCTGGGCGGTAGGTGACGAGTCGTTTATATACTTGTCTTTGATAATAGCTAAGATATTTTCTGTAGGCACCTGAATTTTTACCTGCAGAAATTTTTCCCGTTCTCCTCTATTTATGGCAAGAATTCGGTGTGAGACAATTTTCGACACAGGTTCTTTAAAATCATAGTACATAGAGTAAGTTGACGTTTCTTCGGTAAGACCTGTTGATTGGACAATACCTGTCTTATAAGCCATATCCCGGATGACCTTTCGTATTTCGGCGTCATCGGAGATAATCTCGGCAATGATGTCAAGAGCACCGGCTAAAGCATCTTCCGGTGTATTGACGCCTTTTTCAGTATCCACAAAGGCTGCTGCATCTTCGAGGCCAATTGAAACTTCCTGGGCCAGAATTTTTTGAGCCAAGGGCTCAAGGCCTTGTTCCTTAGCAATAGTAGCTCTGGTCCTTCGCTTTGGCCTAAAGGGCCTATAAATATCTTCTACCTCCTGAAGGGTCGATGCTGCATCTAAGCTTTTCTTGATCTCAGGTGTCAGCTTCTCCATTTCTTCCAGGAGTTTTATCACTTCCGCTTTTCTGTCTTCCAGATTTCTAAGGTAGGCCAGCCTTTCGGAAAGAGTCCGGAGCTGTTCATCCGAAAGCCCACCGGTAACCTCTTTCCGGTAGCGAGCTATGAACGGAACGGTATTTCCTTCGTCAAGCAAGGTAATTGTGGCAGCAACCTGCTTTTTGTCTATATTTAATTCCTGAGCAAGTTTTGCTATGATTTTATCCATTTTTTCCTCCCGAGTGATAAACATTATGTTTAACCTTTTTACATATTTTATATTTGCTCCAGATTTTCCTGCCAAAGAAGTAATTTCTTTTGCATGTTTAGTTTTAAAAGTTAAAGTTTTCAAGAAAAAATGCGCAGATGTACATTTTTATGTGCCAAGCTCACGAGGCGGCTGCTGAGGGAATTTGACGGGGCTGTTGACAGCCTATATACTTTTATATAAGATGGCCAGTATACACAAAAGTGAAGTGGGATACTATGGTTTATAGAACTAAGCTGCTTTTGGCGTCTATAACAGTGACAATTTTATTTTGCATATTGCCCGGTATTTCCTATGCAGCTACCTATCACGTGGTGCAGCAAAAAGAAACGCTGTGGGGAATATCTCGAATTTATGGCTTGACGGTGGACGAGCTGTACCAGCTAAACGGTTTAAACAGCGACCTGATTTACCCGGGCCAAACCCTCATAGTCAGCAAAGATGACGCGGAAGAAGAGGTCGTAGAAAAGGATGCAGCAGGCGAAAGCTCTCTAACTGACAGTGAAGTTGACCAAGAGACAGCGGATGAAGCAACAAGTCTTGCCAGTCAAATCATAGATTTTGCCAGAACCTTTATAGGCACCCCTTATAGAAGTGCCGGTTCTTCACCGGGTGGATTTGATTGTTCAGGTTTTACCAGTTATGTGTACAAGCAGTTTAACATAGATTTGCCCAGAGTGGCCCAAGACCAGTACTATTTTGGTAAAATCGTAAGTTCAAGTGAAGCCAAACCCGGAGATTTGGTGGTCTTTGCCTATAAAAATGGCTACATACATCATGTGGGAATATACATGGGCAACGGAGAGTTTATACATAGCAGTTCCACAGAAGGTGTGGTCATTACAAAAACAAGTGATGCATATTGGGGACCGCGATTGCTTGGATTTAGCAGGGTTCTAGATTAAACCCATTTAAGTGCAGCAGTTTAGTTTACATATCGATACGGATACAACACCTCTCATTATGCAGAGGTGTTTATTTTTTCTGATATATTGTATCGACTTTGTTTACAAAAACATAGCCCATAGTGGGGCGGCAAGGAGATGATCAGGCTGAAAACAGGTTTTAGGAAAAACATGTGGAAATGGTGTGCCCTGGCGGTTATATTGATATTGGCGGGAGCTTTTGTGCTTTCTAAACAAAGCTTGCCTAAAAGGCAAAAGGCAATAGATGAAGATTCACAAAAGGAAGATAAAGGTGAGATAGTTGCCCTTCCAAAGATTGAGATTGTCTTTGATGAAAATGGACATTACTGGAATAATGGAAAACCTATAATAGTTGCCGATGATAAAATGATAGATGACATATTGCAAATGATAGACGAAAGCAAGCCTTTGACAGATGAATCCAAGGTAAGCAATATGAGCGGAATGGCAAGCAACAACAATAAGCTAATCGCCATCGCAGGTGACGGCAGCAAACGGGAATTTACTTTTGCATTTGATACTCTTTATGAAATAGGGTACATAGAGCAAGGCGGTAAAAAATTTGAGCCTGATTACAGCTTTTTTAGATACATTGCGGATTTAACCGAGTATCAAAATCCCGATACAAATGTTGAATCCCAGGTAGTGGAGTTGTTTGCTACGTACGACTGGACCGTTGACTATAAAATAAATACTTTAAAGGAAAAGCTGCCTGACAATCTGAAACACAAGGCAGGAGAGTATCCGGACAAGATATACTGGGCATATAATAACGAACTGTCCAGACAGGTGGGCCTTGACTTTACCGCTTATCTGGGAGAGGATGTAGTAGTGGAGATTTACAGGCTGAGGGAAACTCTTCCTGAATTTTTGGAACCCAGAAGAGATGCAAGAGGGATCCTGCTTAAACATGACGGTGAAATTGTCGGAGCATATATTGATGCCGGCAGGCATGATTCCTTTGCATGTTCCCTTGACAGAAAGAGTTTACAGGACATTACAGGTAAAGACTGGGATCAGTGGATCGCAGATTACATCGATTATGAAGATGAACTGGAAATGAAGCTGTCTCAAATGGAACCGGAGGAGATCATAAGAGAGTATTTCAAGGCCTTGGATAAGCATGATATAAAAACTGTGTGGGCATGCATGACCAGGAAGAATCTATCACGGCTTTTGTCTGCCAATATGGACAACAACGATCTCTTCAATAAGAACTCGGGTGAAATTGACTACAACGTAAAAAGGGCAAAGCTTTTGGATATAAAAGAATTAGAAGGATTAAATGATGAGCCGGGAGTGTTGGAATACCGGGTTGATGTTTATTTTGATTTTAAGAAAGCCATAACTTCAGGCGACGGCGTCTGGCCTAGATTTGTCATATTAAAGAAAGAAGCAGAAAAAAGCGGCTGGAGAATCGATGGCATCGGCACCGGTCCCTGAATATTTGGGGACGGGTCCAAATTATTCATTTTTTTGTTTATGTTAACGCAGACTAGGAGGTATTGTAATGTGTGGAAGCTTCCTGCTTATGGCTTTATACAGCGATTTATTGAAATACTATTCCATTGACGCAGATGACGTAGGAGCATATGAACCTGGTGATTTTTTCCCTAACAAAAGGGCTCCTATTATAATTGAAGCCGGCAAAAGAACGCTGGAATATGCAAAATGGGGTTTTCTGCACAGCCATAAAGGCAAATTGATTATCAACGCACGAGCCGAATCTGTCATGAGCAAGCCCATGTTTAAAGACTCCTTTTTATACAGAAGATGTGTTATTCCTGCAAATTTCTTCTATGAATGGAAGCAAGAAGAAGGAAGAAAAGTAAAACATAAGATAGGCCTGAGAAATGAACAACTTATCTCCCTAGGGGGGATATATAAAATGACGCTTGATGAAAATTCAAGAAAACAGGCGACCTTTGTAATCATAACTACTGAAGCAAATGAGCAATTAAAGACAATACACCACCGCATGCCTTTAATTATTAGAAATGATCAATTGGAATTGTGGTTAAATAACAGGACGCCGCAAAGGCAGATTATGAATATCCTTGCAAATGATGCTTATGAAGATAGCTTTTTTTCTGAAGAGATTACCGATTCTAAAAGGGATTCTAAAGACGACAAAGACGATAAATTAGGCCAAATGAGCCTATTTTAAGTTCAGCGGTTGATGACCTAATGTTAAAAAGAGCGAAAAGATATTAGTATAATTTAAACCATAGTAGAGAGCTTTAAAAAATGGGTGTGTCCCTATATAAATTACAAAAGGCAGCACCCGTTTTATTTTGCATACGAGCCAATTAAGTATCTTGGGGAATTCTTAGCGTCGCAGAACCTAAGCTATCTTTGCCTTGGATAAGATTAAAGGAATATGGGGGAAGGCACTTTTAAAGGAGGAGGCCAATGAGAGTATATTATAGTAACAGTATATGGACAAAAGGATGGAGCCTTTGGGGATGGCCTCAGAGGACAAACTGGCAGTTTGAGCATGCCGGGATAAAACGCTATATCCCTTACATATATCGCTTTTCAAAAGGCATAGTCTTTGATGTCATTACGATTTTAGATGAGGCAAAGCTCAAGGAATTTTTTGAGAAATATGAGACAGCCGATGAAGGAGAACTTACACCTTTACAAAGGTGTATCGCAGAGCATGAATATCCTTATCAGGATGTGGCAATAAGCAAGATATGGATAAACGGCAAACGAATAGATGAATACTCATCAAGCTGCGGCATAAGCATACCGTGGCTGGAAGAAGACAAAGACTTAAAGCCCATGCGAAGGGCATATTCCTTTGTAATAAAAAAAGGGGTCTCTTTTGCCTGTGAACGCTATTGCGTGCCGTATCCTGAAGCAGATACCAAACTGCAAAAGCTGCTTCGCTTTTTGCGCTTGGAAAGGGTAAATCAATTAAAGCTGGCTACCTTTCCGCTGCAGCAATTTCACCCTCTGGATATTCATTTTAAAATGTCTTTAGGTGAAATGGAAAAAGAGATTTGCTTTACAAACCCCGTTACCGGTGAAAAACACACGCTTTATTTTCAAAATGCCCAATCTATAAAAATCCCCTTTGGACCAGGCTTCAATCGGCAGCTTCATATAATGCAGTCAATGTATGAAATCGAGCCTGCCTTGCCGCAGGGGCATTCGCTGCAGTTTGACAGCAGCATGCAGTACAAAGAAGAGCCTGAAGTATCAGATGATAAGTATAAATTCAGCCCTGCTGCTACTTCTTCTATCGGAATTATTGGAGGAGCAGACGGTCCCACTTCAGTTTTTATTTCATCAAAGGGTAGTGGCAACTTAACCTGTGGCGCGCATGGATTGCCCCTTTACACCTGCTTTTCCGTGCCAAGTTTTCAAGAGGAAGACACATTTCACTTTCACCTTGAGGGCATTAATGAGGTGATTTGCGACAGTAAAGAGATTGTGTTGCAATAGCGTATTTTGCTTTTAATTATTTTGAATGGAGGCAATTCCTGCTTTAAGCTTTAATGACTATAAATGTTTAAGAAACTTATGGAGGACAAATTAAATGCCATATTTGATTGACTATGCTATTTTAGCTTTCATATACTTTTCATTCTTTTATAAAAAGTGGTATAAGGCACCTAAAAAGGTGTTCATAATCAATACACTCATGTATATATACATTGCCATGGTTTTAGGCGTAACATTGATGCCATTTCCAGTGCCCTTTTTAAGTGGGACTAACAATTTGTTTCTAAAAACCGTCAATCTCATTCCTTTCAGGGATTTAAGGTTAAACTATCATGGAAGTGTCAGAGAAGTAATCTTAAATATTATAATGATGATGCCTTTTGGATTTATGTATCCGTTCATAAAGAAATCAGGAATTTTAAAAACAGTTGCTGTAAGTTTTCTTTTTAGTCTTGCAATTGAAAGTGCTCAATTATTAAGTGCATATTGTGGAGTGTTGTCATCAAGAACTTTTGATGTTACTGACTTGATTACTAATACCTTTGGAGGATTTTTAGGATATTTATTTTTTATGTTTTTAGAGCCGACTATCCTTAGAATCTTGAACGAAGAATAACATAAATTCGTTATACAAAAGTTTGCTGATGTGACTTACAAAAGTAGAGATAACCTGTGAGAAGAGAATATTTTATAGAAGCATGCAGCGGCCAAGTAATCGAAGTAAAGAAAAGTGGGAAAATTACAGTTGTAGATGCTTAAATAGGCAATGCCGATCATTCATCCTGTTAATTTATTCATGCATACAAAAATAAATTACGATGGAAGCATTTCTGTTGAAGAGCCACTTTCTAAACCTGGTGATAAGGTGGTTTTAATAGCAGAAATTGATGTCTGCCTTGGAATTGCTGCTTGTAGTTTATCTGAAAGTAAGTGTAATGGTGGCAAATTCGCCCATAAAAGTTATAATTGAAGAATGATATAAATTTGGTATTACAGCATAAAATGCTGCGCAAAGAGCAAAAACAACAATAGTCTCTAGACTAAGGAAAGGTTGAAGCAACATGCACGCAAAAAAACTGTTAGCTTATTTGCTGATAATATTAACCGTATTTCTCACAGCCTGTGGCGGGCCCGCAACAGATTCCTGGCCTGAAACAGGCTCCGGTGAACATGCTATAGAAAGCGGAAGCTCTGCTGAGCAAAGCTCACAGATGCCTTCGGATGTGCAGAAATCTGGAGGCACACTAAAAGTCCACTTTATTGACGTGGGTCAGGCTGATTGTATCCTGATTCAGGCTCCCACAGGTGAAAATATGCTCATTGATGCAGGAAACAATGATGACAAGGACACCATAGTTTCATACCTCAACGCTCAAGGTGTGAAAAAGATTGATGTCTTAGTAGGCACCCATCCCCATGAGGACCATATAGGAAGTCTGGATACTGTCATTGACACCTTCGATATAGGCAAAATATACATGCCGAAAGCGACTACTACGACAAGGACTTTTGAAGACGTATTGACGGCCGTTGGAAACAAAGGTTTAAAAATAACAGCAGCAGTAGGCGGAACAAGCATTAACTTTTCACCAGATACAAAAGTGGAAGTTTTGGCTCCGAATAGTAATGAATACAAGGACCTTAACAACTATTCAGCGGTAATCAAGCTCATATACGGCAATGTGGCTTTTCTCTTCACGGGTGATGCAGAACATATTTCCGAAACTGAAATGCTGGCCCAAAATTATAACCTGAAAGCTGATATTTTAAAAGTAGGCCACCACGGTTCAAACTCATCTACCACCGAATCATTCCTTGCAGCCGTAAAGCCCTCTTATGCGGTAATAAGTGTCGGCAAGGGAAATGACTACGGCCATCCTCATAAAGAGGTTTTAAGCAGGCTTTTTGAGGCTGACATAGAAGTATATCGCACCGACGAATCGGGGACTGTAGTTTTTACAACTGATGGAGAAAAAATTGAAGTCAAAACAGATAAAGATAAAGTTGAAATGGGAGGAAATACACAACCAACTAAAGATGATATAACCGTATACATTTCAAAGACCGGCAAGAAGTATCATGTGGAGGAATGTAATTTGCTGGGCAAGAACAAGATGCCGGTAAAACTTTCCGAGGCCAAAGAAAAAGGTTATGAGCCTTGCAAAAACTGCAAGCCACCCCAGTAAGGAGGAAGTCTTATGAACCTTATAATTGATCGCTTTGAAGGTGAATATGCAGTAGTAGAACTTCCCGATAAGACTTTGGCGAATATACCCAAAAAAGCCCTTCCTGAAGAAGCTGCAGAAGGGGATATAATCACAATTACCGTCAACAAAAGGGAAACGGAAAAACAAAAAGAGAAAATAAGAAAGATGGCTGATGATTTATGGGAATAAAGCCATGAGAGGTGAGGCCAAATAGTATGTTTTGTATGCTTAAAGGAGTTTGGAATATAGGTAGAAAAAAAACATAAGGGGCAAGTTTTGCTTGCCCTACAATATTGTTTTATATAAAAATTTGGGGAGACCTGTAGTCTCCCATGCAAAATTATTGAGCAGGTATTTGCTTATCGCTTACTAAGATGTGTTTACTTATCCAATCAACCACGAAGTCCAGGATTTCCAGGATATATTGATCCTGGTTTTCATCAATATCATTTAAATCATAAGAATTAATTTTTTCTACAAAGTTATCATGTGCAACCTTTTGGGAGAAATATCCTTTGTATTTTATACTCAGCATGTAATCCTCTTCATACGAGAAGTGGAATTTTGCATAATTTTTGAGTTCCTCTAACAGTTCAATGATTCTATCATACTTGTCATAGCTAAACTCATCTTTTAAAAGTTCATATGCTTCATTGGCAATATCGAATATTTTTTTATGCTGTTCATCAATTTCAGCTATACCTATTTTATATTCGTCCTTCCACTTAATCATAATAACACCTCCAAAACTTTTCTCAAATTATCATACTTGAAGCATGTAGTCAATATATTGCGAATTTTATACTTTCAAATGATATCAAATAGGCTCTTTACGGATATAACCGCTCTACATGAGTGTCATAGTAATCATTAATGAAAGTTCGCATATTAAGTCCCGGTTTTCTGGGAGTAAATATGCGCTCATCGCCTTTTAAAATGTAAATCCCGTGAATCTCATTGTGCTCTGGAAATCCATTGTAAACTATAAAATAAGTAGAATCCAAGCCTACGTGGGATTGATTTATTGTCAGGCCAAAGCTTTTTGTCCTGCTGCCTTTTATTTCCCAGCGTGAACCATCCCGGACTCGCTTTAAATCGTTTGAACCGTCGCCATCGATAAAGTACCTGCCGTTTTTCAGGTATGCTTCCACACAGACGGAAGCGATATTTGATATGGTATGGCCTCTTAATTTGTTTTTCTGCATTTCAGCCAGCCAGGCACTGTTAAACTTCTTTTCAAATTCCTCATTGTTAAGAACTTCATATAAATCATCGGCACAACCGATATGGCTGAAATAATCCGGTAAAGTTTCTTTAAAGATGTAACTTATAACTTTTGAAGGGGGATTTGCTTTTAGATTAATTTGCAGCATGAAAGTATCTAAAAACCTTCCGATGAACTCTACATCTTTAAAGGCTCTCTTTATGCCATCGACAATTTCTAACTTTTCTTCTGATGTAAGCAGGTTTAAATCAGGCATAGTCTTCCTCCTCTAAAATTCTGACGGCTTCGTCAAAGTAAACTTTATCTATTTCAAATCCCACAAAATTTTTATCCAGTTCCTTGCATGCTATAGCAGTATTTCCTATGCCTAGAAAGGGATCCATCACCAGCTCTGTCTTTTCTATTCCGTGTAATTGTATACACATTTTGGCAAGTTCTGCGGGATAACTGGCAGGGTGAGGCCTGTCCTTTAGGCGGCTTTGAATGGTCTTATATGGTATATACCATGAATTCCCCCTGCATCTAAGCCCATATTTTCCACTGCTCCAACGAGCGATATTGGATTGATCTTTGTATGGAACTCCTATGGATAAGCGGTCAAGCTCTACGTTGCCGTGTTTTGTCAGATGAAAGACGTATTCGTGTGTATCGTTTATGTATCTTTTACTGTTTATGGGTTTGTAATGTCCCACATTTAGCTCTACCTTTTCCCCATAACTTTCGTGCTCAATATAAATTGACTTTATCCAGTGAATTACATTTTGGAGCACGAAGTGTTTTCTCATTTCAAGGGCAACTTCAAAGGGAACCCACGGGTCTGAAGGCTTTGAACCGATATTGAGGAAAATAGACCCGTCATCTTTAAGAACTTCCTTTGCGATCTTAGCCCAGTGGCCAAGCCAATTTAAGTATTGGTCCCTTGGTATTTTATCATCGTATTCATTGTAATTAACTCCGATATTATACGGAGGTGATGTGACTATAACATCAACCGAGTTTTTCTCAAGATATTTTTCCATTCCTACAAAACAATCTCCCAAAAAAAGCTTAATTGTAGAAGAACCTTTAGTTTTTATTTCCTTAGAATACATACTAAGCTCAATCCTTTCAAGTAGTTGCCGCAACAAAATATATGATTTAATTTCAATGAAATCAAAAAAAATCCTCTCTAGCTCACCCTATAATAATAAGGCGGAGGCTAGTTGTTTTATTTATCGTCTTGGATGGAAGATTTAATACTATGTCTAATAACTGCTAAAATTTTGATGCAATAAAATCATTACGAAGATTAGTTTAATTAAATTATAGTCATCTAGTGCTCTAAATTAAATATTATAAATATTTTTTAAAATATATTTTGCCAGCTCTTTTCCCAATATGGCGTGGCTTTCTGGAACTAAATGCATACCATCTATTTCACTGGTTTTTATATACTTTGATGAATCAAACAGATGGCATTGGCCATTTAACACACTTTTAAAAGCCTTGGGAAATTGTTTGCTTTTTTCTACTGCTTTTTCATATTCTGGAATCAAGTAATCCATATGCATTACTTCTTCAGGAATCAGTATGGGCGGGGGAATTATGACAAGCACTTCCGGTGAAGTCATATCAGGCCCTGTTTCGCTTTTCTTTATGATATTCACCAGACTTTCTACGCTCTCTGCGATTTCAATAGATGTCACATTATACCGGGGTTTTAAATCATTGCTGCCTAAAAATAATATTACTAAGTCAAGGGGCTTGTGAGTGTGCAGACAGGTCAATAAATATTTTTTTCCGTTTCTATACTCGCCTTTGACCGGGTCGTCCCAAACAGTAGTCCTGCCGTTTAGGCCTTCGGGAATCACATCAAAATTTTCCCCAAGTTCCTTTTGAAGTACGCTTGTCCAGCGTATGTGTTTTGGGTATCGCCCCGAACCGTCAGGGTTGTAGCCCCAAGTGTTAGAATCCCCGTAGCAAAGTATTGTTCTCATTTTAAGCACCTCACTCGTTTTATGTGATATGATTAAATTAAAAAAGGGTGTGGGAAATCATGGTAAAGAACAATATTGTCAAAAGACTATTTGTTTTACTTGGAATAATTTTTGCCATCTCTATATTTTGCATATGGCAGAATAATGCCATAACTACCACGCAAATTGATTACGTCAGTGCCAAAATACCTGAAGAATTTAACGGATATAGGATTGTTCACATTTCTGATTTGCATAACAAACAATTTGGCAGAAATCAGGAGCGTTTACTAAAGAAAATTTCTGCGGTGTCACCAGACATAATTGTCATTACTGGAGATTTGATTGACAGGAGAAAGTATGATTTAGAAACTGCCATGGTTTTTATAGATGGCGCTATGAAAATCGCTCCAGTCTACTATGTTTCCGGAAATCACGAAGCATGGTCCGGTGATTATGAAAATATCAGCGAAAACTTGAGAATCTCAGGTGTGCAAATCCTTGATGATACAAAAGCCACGTTGATTAAAGGCAATGGGAAAATAGAAATACTGGGTTTATCTGATCCGGATTTTTTGACAACCAGTTATTTAGAGGGGACCAATTCATCAAAACTGAGAGGGCATCTTGAACGTTTATCGGACGATTCTGCTTTTCAAATTCTGCTATGCCATAGGCCGGAACTTTTTGATATATATGTGAATCAGAATATCGACCTGATCTTTTCCGGCCATGCCCATGGAGGACAGGTCAGAATACCTTTTGTAGGGGGCCTTGTGGCGCCGGATCAAGGGTTGTTTCCAAAATATACTAGTGGAGCCTATACGCAAAATCAATCCACCATGATTGTAAGCAGAGGCCTTGGCAACAGCGTAATCCCCATTAGAATATTTAACAGGCCGGAAATAGTTGTGGTAACTTTGCGAAGTGAATAATTCGCACCTTTTTTAAATCATTCAAGCTGTATTAAATTTACTGCAGGGCTTAGCTCATATATCAAATCCTTTCGCTCTACGATTATAGTTGTTTTTTCATAAAGCTCCTTATCCTGTTTTATAGCCATCAAAAGTTTTCTGATGGGATTTACGGCTACAGGATTTCCCACTTTTTTTAACATGGAAAGATCGCCTGTGGTATCTCCGTAGGAGAAACTCGCTTTCAAATCAACTTTGTACTGATTTACCAATTGCTCTACGGCCTTTTGTTTGTTTTCTGAATCCCACATGCTGACAACTTCGCCGGTAAAGTTGTTATTTTCATCTACAATATACCGAGTTGCTTTGAATGCCGTAACTTGGTATTTTTCAGCCATTTTTTCTACTAGAAAGTCGGGTGCACCTGATATAAAAAATATCATATGGCCTTGTTCTTTGTGCCATTTGATTCTAGCTCTGGTATATCTATAGACTTTATCCCAATTCATGTTTATTACCTGACTTGCAATAAATTCTATATAAGATTTATTTATTCCTTTAAGCTCTTTAACGTAGATGGCCACAAGCTCATCCATGTAATCTTCAAAATCACCATATCGCTTTTCCCATTCCGAATAGGAATCCTTAAGACGACCGTACCACAGTGTAGGGTCTATTACTTCATATCTAATCATCTTTTTAAAGTGTTCGATCATTAGGGAGTTTCTAAAGAGAGTGCCGTCAATATCAAAAAAAGCGGCAATATTTTTCACAACTTTCACCTCCTGAAAATTTTATTAATTAAAGTAACAGAAGGCATTATTGTATATTATATCATTTTGAGCAAAAAAGATATCAATGAATAATTAAGGATGGGTACAAAAAATTCATCCCGATGAACTTTTTGTACCCGTCCCTAATTATTCATTTAAGCATCCATATTGAAAAACGATAAAAATTAATTAATTTATAATAAAAATATATTGCATTTCGGATAAAAAGCATTATAATGTTGATTAAGGAGGTATGATGAATATGGAACGAGAAGAATTAACCAAATGGCTTAAAATTGTTATTGTTTTTACTGGTCTAATAGGTCTGTTCTTATGCTTTATTGTTGCTCCCCTTTTAGGCCTAGAGATGAAGTCTATGTATCCAGAATATGGTTATATGTTTTGGCCTTGTCTGATTTTTATTTGGGCTACTGGAGTTCCTTTTTACATTGCCCTTTACAAGGGCTGGCTCATATGCGGGGAAATTGCAAATGACAATTCATTTTGTGAAGAAAATGTCCAGAGGTTAAAGGAGATAAGCAAGTTGGCTTTGCTGGAATGTATACTTTACTTGGCGGCCATGATAATTCTCCTGCTTTTAAACTTACTGCATCCTAGCATATTACTTATGATATTATTCATAATTTTCGTTGGAATTTCTATTGCCGTTGTGGCTGCAACCCTTTCACATCTGGTGGAAAAAGCAAGGGAACTAAAAGAAGAAAACGATTTGACAATATGAGGGTGATGTGATGCCTATAATAGTAAATTTAGACGTTATGTTAGCTAAACGGAAAATGAGTGTTACTGAGCTATCTGAGAAGGTGGGGATAACAATGTCAAATATATCTATATTGAAGAATGGAAAAGCAAAGGCCATACGATTTTCAACTCTAGAAAAAATATGTGAAGTATTAGATTGCCAGCCTGGTGATATCTTAGAATACTCCCCTCAGACCTAAAATGATTGGAGTGCGACCGATGAAAAAACAGCTAAAATACATATTTTTGCTTATGATTTTTATCTGTTTATTAACAGGTTGTTATTCACAAGCTTTATACAAAAAAATCTCAGCTACTTTGGGAATTAAAATACCTGCAAATGTAAAAATAGAATATGAAGACACTCATGGAGGATTTCACGGTGACGGAGAAACCTTTGCAAAAATCCAATTTGATGCATTTCAGGCTGAAGAAATTTTAAGGCAAATAACAAGTCTTGAAAGTTGGCATAAGCTACCCCTGAGCGAAAATCTTCATCTTATCATGTATGGCGGAGAAAGGGATAATGTGGAGTATGCATATAATTTTGCCAAAAGCTTTGGAATTTCTCATGTTAAAAACGGGTATTGGTTTTTTGTTGACCGACATGATAAGAGCACTTCCCCAGAAAAAGATGAAGATATTTTTGAGCGAAGTTCCTTTAACTTTACCCTTGCCATATACGATATTGATACAAATACACTATATTTTTTTGAACTTGATACATAATGATGCCGAATGAATAATTGGGGACAGGTACAAATAATTCGCAAGTGAATTTCTTTGTGCCTGTCCCCAATTATTCATTAATTTCCAAAAAGTGTATGTAACATTTTTGGTATCAGTATCGTTTTTATTTATGAAACACAAACAACCGGCCGGAAAGAAGGTGTAGAACTTGTGATAACTGCAGATGTGTATAAAAAGGCTGCAGAAGGTGATTTTGATGCAATAGAAAAGATATGCCTTGATACATGGGAACCTCTTTACCGCTTTATCTATTATAAAGTGCAAAATCGGGAGGAGGCAGAGGATATCACACAGGAGACATATGTGAAAACCTTAAAGTACTTTCATAAAGATAAATTTCCCCAAGAAAACTTTCTGGGTTTTTTAAAGACCGTATCTCTCAATGTAATACGGGACAGGTGGCGCCAAAAGCAACGCCGAGGAGTATCAGTCAATTTGCAAGAAATAAATCCACAAGAGGTTGCCTCTGATGACAAACAAAGTGATATTGCACAGCGTTTGGTGTTAAAAAATGCCTTAGCCAAGTTAAGTGAAGAGCAGCGAATAATTATTGATTTGCGGATAATCAGGGGCTATTCAGTGGCTGAAACTGCAAAACTGGTAGGGAAGACAGAAAGTGCGGTCCGCACAGCCCAATATAGGGCGCTGAAAACTTTGGCCCAGATTCTGGATGATAGCACAGAAAGACAAATAGGCCAAAAAAGGAGGGAGAATATTGAGCAATAAAAATATTGAAGAAAAACTTTCTGACTATATCGATGCATTAAATAATGAACATGAGCCGGAATTTGCAGTAACAGATAGTGATGAGGAATTAGAAAAACTGCAAGAGACAGTCCGGCTGGTCCGCACTTTGAAAGAACCTGTCTTGCCCGATGATGATTACCCCAAGAGGTTAGCTAAAACTGTAGCCAGTAAAATCCAAAGAGGAAAAGAAACTGGATTAGGCAAACCGACTAAAACACTATCTAAATCTATTAAACGTATTTTACTGCCTATGACGGCACTGGCAGCAAGTCTGCTGATAGTAGTATTGGTAAACTGGTTGGGGCTGTTTAACCAGGATGTGGTTTATGCTATGGAGAAAGCAGTTGCTCAATTGTCAAGCTACCATGGTGTCCTGGAGATGCGCACCAAGAATGCGGCTGGTGAAGAATGGCTGGTGCGCCGGGCAGAAATTTGGAGTGAAAGTGATAAATATGCAATAAAGCACGATGATGGCACTCTCACTGTAAATAACGGCCAGCGAAAGTGGCAGGTTAATCACGAAAACAAGGAAGTTGTCCTGCTTCCGATTTTGCCGGATCCCACTGGAAGCAGTTTTGACCTGAGGGATGAGGCTAAGCGGGCAAAGCAATATCCCCATACTGTTATCGGCACAGAACTAGTTGCCGGGCGTGAAGCAATAAAACTTGCCATTTCTCCACCGGGAGGAGAAGAATACTATTTATGGGTAGATACGGAAACCAATTTGCCCATTCAACTTGAAACAGCTATGCAAAAAGCACTGCAGACCACATATACCTTTGTAAGTTTTGAGCCAAATACCAAGATCCCCCCTGAAATATTTGCTTACCAGGTGCCTGAAGGATATGCGGTAGTAGAAAAAGATCCGGGGCAACAGGTGGCTACAATTGAAGAAGCAGCAGCCATCAGCGGCTTTATGCCTTTGCTTCCAGAACAGGCGCCGCTTCGCATTATCGCTTTTAAGGATAGAATTGTTTTAGATTACGGTGATACTACCGTCATGGAGATTATCCCCAAAGGAGAGTTTAAACCCGCACCCAATGCCTCTCTTGGCAGCGCTGCCGGTGGTCCCCTGGAAATTTGGTATGAACGCCTCAGGTGGCGGCAAGAGGGCCTGGAGATTCAGGTTGAGGGAGATAAAAGGATTGAGCTTGCCAGAGAGATTGCGGCAGGCCTGGCACTTCCCGATGCAAATCAGGATTTGGCAAGTAAGGCTAAAGTCAAGGTTCCGGTAAATATGGAAATTGTTGAGGCCAGTCAAAAGCAGGTGGACAGCGGCAGCAGCCCGTGGCAGCTTGATCCTTTGCAGGTATCACTAACCTTTGTTAATTTGAAGGTAACACCGGAAGGAATTCAAGGGGAGCCCCAAATACCCATGTCTTCCTTTAAACTGGTGACCAACAATTCTGTGGAAGCAGTTGTAGAGGTGGAAGACGGTCCCGTCGAGCGGGTGTATTTAAAGAGACTTGTGCGGCAGGATGAAACAGGTATTTGGACGGTAGTAGGATACGATCCCCGTTAAAAACTTGCTGTGATTTAGCAAACATGAACAAAGGGAAAGCACTTGAGTTATGTAGACAATATTTCCTAGTTTAAATCAAAATTTATGGAGGTAGCGTGATGAAAAAAGGGTTGGTATTAATACTTGTATTGCTATTGAGCATCTCTTTAGTTGCCTGTACAACAGCAGAAGCAAAGCTTGGAAAAGAGTCAAAACAGATCCAGGAAACCCAGAATAACGATGAGGAAGCAGTAAACAGTTTGGTTGAAGATTTTGGCAAGAGACTCCAGCTAGTTTCTCTTTTGGCACCTGAAGATGTATTAGAAGAGAGCATGCAGGAAAACTACGGTGAGTTTGTGGCCCCTTCATTGCTTAAAGAGTGGCTTAAGGATCCTGTAAATGCACCAGGCAGACTGACTTCAAGTCCTTGGCCTGATCGGATAGAAATTTTGGGCACCGAAAAAATATCAGAAGGAGCTTATGAGGTTAAAGGTGAAATCATCGAAGTAGCAAATGGAAGCGATGAAATAGTTGAAAGAAGGCAAATTACTCTGATGGTAGAGAAGATAGAAGGAAAATGGCTGATTAATGATGCACATATTGGTGAAAACTCCGTTTAATTAATGAGAGGGCTTTGCCTCGGAAAAGAGCAAGGCCCTTTTAACTTTTTTGCGGTTTTTTGAGACAGCGAGGTTCAGTTTCCTAATGCCCTGATTACAAACAAAATACTTTTACATTATTTCAAAAAAATCGAAAAAAAGGTATAATAGTAAAAACAATAACTGTGAAATTTAGGGGGTAAGATGCTCAATGACTTATAAAGTTTCAAGTGAAAACTATATGTTCAGTTTTTCAAAAGATATAAAACCCGTCCTTTGCGTTAAATCAGGTGATCGAGTAGAAATCGAAACAATGGACTGCTTTGCGAATCAAATCATGACAAATGAAGACAAACTGGAAACCCTTGACTGGAACAGGGTAAATCCAGCGACAGGCCCAATTTACGTTGAAGGCGCACAACCGGCAGATGCTCTGAAGGTAACCATAGAGAAAATACAAATTGGCAATAGAGGTGTCGTAGCTACGGGAAAAGATTTAGGGGTGCTGGGGCATCTAATGGAAGGCCTTTACTCCAGAGTCCTTGATATAAAAGATGGAGAAGTTATTTTTAACGAAGACATCTCCTTCCCCATAAATACAATGATTGGCGTAATAGGTGTCGCGCCTAAGGAGGGCAGCATTAACTGCGGCACACCCGGATCCCATGGCGGGAACATGGACACAAAACTTATTACAGAAGGATCTGTGCTGTACCTGCCCGTATTTGTGGAGGGTGCTTTGTTTGGCTTGGGCGATCTGCATGCAGCCATGGGAGATGGGGAAATAGGAGTATCAGGAGTAGAAGTGGCAGGCTCCGTAACCGTGAAACTGGAAGTAGTAAAAAACATGAGCATTGCAAATCCCATTGTAAAAACCAGCGACATTACCGCAACAATAGCATCGGCCCCAACCTTAGAGGAAGCTGTTACCACAGCTACTCAGGATATGGCAAATTTATTGAAGCAACATACTTCCATGTCCGTGGAAGAGATAGCCACTTTAATGAGCGCAGTAGGCAATTTGCAATTTTCCCAGGTGGTGGATCCTGAAAAAACCGTTCGTTTTGCCATGCCCAATAGAATCCTTGAACGCTATAACATATTATAGGCGTGTTTGCCGAAGCCTTTCTTTGAGAAAGGCTTTTTATGATGATATAATAACTATTGATCATAGAATATTAATGAGGTTTATTCGTATGGAATACAAGTACGGCAGAAATGACAATTACGAAGATTTTTCAAGTGGTCGTGTTTTATATCATGTAAGGGGCATGACAAATTTTCCTGTAAGATTGGCGCAGGAAATATACGGAAGGTGCTTAGAATATTCATCAAAAAAAAAGGACATCTGCCTGTATGATTGTTGCTGTGGCGGTGGATATTTGCTTACAGTTTTAGGTTTTTTAAATCAAGACACCATTGGGAAAATCATAGGGAGCGATATCGATATAGAATTACTTAGTGTTGCAAAAAAGAACTTATCATTGCTAAGTGAAGCAGGAATAAATAAGCGAATAGCAGAGATTGAGCAAATGATTGCCAGTTTTCAAAAGCAATCACATATTGAAGCCAAAAAAAGTGCTGTCAGACTAAAAAACTTAATCAAAACCAATATTCAATTTGAAGTTTTTCACGCCGATGCATTAAAGGAGATAAAACTTAATGAAAAACCGGATATTATTATAACTGATATTCCGTATGGCAATCTGGTGGACTGGAAATCTGATGAAGAAAATGTTATAGATAAGTTGTTAGATACACTCTATGGAATTTGTTCTTCAGACACTATTATAGGTCTTTGTATGAATAAGAAAACAAAAATTAGAAATAAGAAATATATAAGATTAGAAAGACAACAAATTGGGAAAAGAAAATTTGAGATTTTAAAAAAAAGATAAATGAATCTTAAAGAGAGGGTAGGTAATGAAAAATTTTCTTGAAACATTTTTAATAAGTCTTATATCGTGCTATATCTTTCTTCTCTTTGGTGGAATACTTATTTTTGAGAACTTCTGGGCAACCCTTGTTTTGGTTGCATTTATTATTGCTATTCTAATTACGGTGTTTATACATCAAGAGACAAAAATCGAAGAATTAGAAGCACGAATAAAAACACTTGAATCTAAAAGCGAACCCGAAGAGTAGGCTTTTTGGTTTTTGTCCAAGGGGAGAGGTTGTCCAAGCATGTCCACGGGGACTGTCCCCGTGGTAGACGTTGACGGAGAAAAAGAAGAAAATTAATTCATGTTTATGAGAGACTAAATAATTGATATGATAAAAAACGAAATGTGTTTAAATTTAAAATATGGAGGTTGACAAATGCCATCTGAGATTTTCGATGTTGAGCGAAACGATGAATGTGTGTGTGGAAGCGGCAAGAAATATAAGAAATGCTGTCTATCAAGGGTGGAAAAAATTCAGACAAGTATTTTGAAAGCCATTGATGAGGAAGTGAGCGTTACCACAGAAGGCAGGGAATTTTTGCGGATTGTCAGCATAATGTTCGGTATTAAGTTAAATGTGGATGAAGCCAAAGCAGATATTGAAAGACTGTCTCGCATAATTCTGCAGGCATGGGATGAGGAGGAACAGGGTCTTATAGGCAGTGATGAGGAACTTATGGAAACCGTTGAAAAAATTTTGAGTGACAAGCCTAAAATGAAAAGCGTAAGAATTCCAGGCTTTCTGCTTGGAGAAATTGATACTGCTGCAGATGATGAGATGGAAGAAGTAGTAACTGAAATTTTAGATAGCCTAAACGTCGAGGAGTTTCTGATCGATATTGCATACTCTTTACAGACGGATAATTATACCGACGAAGAAATCAAAATAATATTTCACTGGATTTCATTGGGGCTACTAGCCGGCTTTGCCCGCGGATTTATGCTTCCTATTCTGAATGTTAGTTTAAAGGAAATTGACGAAGCTAAGGAGAAACTGGAGAAAATATTTGATAGAAAAAAGGAATTGAATCAGGATGAAATGGATGAGTTTTTCAGAATAAATGCCGAATATCCAGTGTTTGAGGAATATTTGAGTGCCAGGGCGATTCGGGATGTGCAAGATGATTTGAATGATATAATGGACGGCAAAATCAGTTTTAAATTCCCATTCTATATCATATATGCATTTTATTTAAAGCTCTTTGCTGCAATTGTAAAGATGTTTGGAGATGTTATAAATGTTTTGGGCAATAGCGATAATTTTTCAAACTATTTTTTAGATACTGTAGATGAATTCCTGCAGGAAGAGGTTATTTTCGAAAAGGTTTATGACTGCATACATAATACACTGGCAGAAGCGAAGGAAAATACGGATGATGAAACCTTAAAGGCCAAACTATCCAAAGTCTTAGACTTTTTTTCCTTATTTAACTCCGAACAGTTTTTTGTGATGAAAAACATTTTTTTCAATTCTTTGCACGGGTATCTCAGCAAGCTGCCGCAGCCGCTGGATGACAGCGGGATTACAGTTAAAAGCATTGATGATATCGTTAAGCCAGAAATTTTTAAACAATACGTTTCATACTTGGAGTCCAAAGGGTTAAAAAAAGAGACCGATTATTTAAAGGGTATTTACAACGAAATAGAAAACGAGGCGATTCCATAGATGTCCACGGGGACAGTCCCCATGGTTCTGGTGAAAAATATTACATTCAAGTGCATCCAAAGTCTGGAGAAATTGACTGCTTGAAGGTTGGGAAAGGTAATTATAATTGATAATTATTTGAAATTGAAAAAGGTAAGGCAAATTCATCCAGAACTATATAATTAAATAAAAAGCAAGCTGGTATGTAACAAATATAAATTTGTAAAGGGGATTAGTAGATGACTTCAAAATTCAAACAGGGAATTATATTAACTTTTTTATTATTTTTAGGTGGTAGTCTAATGGTATATTTAGGTTTTTCTAAGGGGCATGATATAGCAGCTACCCTTTCAAGACCAATAGGAGCCAGTGGTTGGATAACATCCGGAGAAATGATTATAGCTTGTACTTATACACCGGTGATAATAGGGGTGTCTTTGATTGTATTGTCTTTAATTTTCTCAACAGTGTTATTTATGAAGTGGATTAATTAAAAACAGTTTTAGTTTAAGAGAGTAAGAGAGTAAAAATTTACAGCTTTTGCTGAATATAAAAAGGCTGTTCTCTTTCAATTTGCGAAAGAAGAACAGCCTTTATTTTTGGTGTGCCCGGCATGGGCGATAACTTGGCGGTGAAAGTCCGCTGTGGGCTTGGTAGTGGGAACCACTAGCCAAAGGCAAGGGTGTCCACTGTGACGTGGAATCTGAAGGAAGCCGGAGGCAAAATCTCGGTCTGGTGAACAAGAACCAGATAAGAGGCTGACTTGGGTCGGACGAGTTTGCCAATCAAAACAAAGTCCAACACTGCCCGAACCCCATACAGTAAATCTGGCAGATATATGAGATGAATGTTATCGCTCTTATCCGGGGAGGTCTGAATGGTATGCTCAAGTAGAGGATGGACTTCCTCCTTGAGTAACCTATATCGAAAGGTATAGTGAACATTCAGAAGTCAGTTCAAGTTATATTACCGATTGAACCTACCGAAAGGATAGGCTAGGGAAGGACTTGACGGTTAGTGAAAATGACGAGGTAAATCTAGAGACTCACGTAGAGCAGCCAATCCATATACATGGGTGTAGTTTTTGCTAATCGAGAGAACGCAGTCCGCGGGGACAGTCCCCTTGGTTCAGGCGCTTTAAGTTGTTGAAATCTATTCCTAATTCATGGACGGACGTGACGTCGGCGTGACCGCAGGGACAGTCCCCCTGGTTCACCTGGTTCACCCCTAGATGCCACTATGGCTGCATTTAAAGCTAGTAGATTAGTTTGAGTAGCTATTTGTTTTATAGTTTCAACTGCCAAAACTATTTTATTTGTATTATCACTGGTTTCATTAACCATTTTATCTATCTCTGCAATTGCATCCAATGTTGTTTCTGTTTGATTCCTCAATTCACTCATTAATTTTAGCCCCTGGTTTTTATTGTCTATTATTTTATCCATAAATACCGTTTCAAATTTAAAAAACCTCTTGACGAAATCCAAATCCACTTGTATAATTGTATACAATTATACATGAAATCAAGAGGAGGAAGTTTTATGAAAACGGGAAATCAAAAAATATACCTTGTCGATACAACATTAAGGGACGGGGAGCAGACTGCAGGCGTAGTTTTTGCCAATCGAGAGAAAATCCAGATAGCCCGGATGCTGGATGAGATAGGTGTAGATGAGATTGAGGCCGGGATTCCCGTTATGGGTGGAGACGAGAAAAAGACCATTGCTGCTATAGCAAAGCTTGGCTTAAGGGCTAGAGTAATGGCCTGGAACAGAGCGGTAATTTCAGACATACAAGAATCACTGCGGTGCGGAGTAGGCGCAGTGGCCATTTCTATAGCTACGTCTGATATGCATATTAGGGATAAACTGAACTCTACCAGGGAAGAAGTTTTGGAGCGGATGGTAAAAGCTGTAGAGTATGCCAAAAAAGAAGGCGTCTACGTATCTGCTAATGCGGAAGATGCCAGCCGCAGCGATGAGGAGTTTTTAATTCAGTTCATAAAAGCGGCAAAGGAAGCCGGTGCCGATAGGATACGGTACTGTGATACGGTAGGCATAATGACACCTATGGAAATTTCCAAGAGGATAGAGAGAATAAGAAAAGCCGTTGATATAGATATCGAAATGCATACCCACAATGATTTCGGTATGGCTACTGCCAATGCCATTGCTGGCGTATATGCCGGGGCTACCCATGTGGGAGTTACCGTAAATGGCCTTGGTGAGCGGGCAGGCAATGCAGCTTTAGAAGAAGTAATCATGGCTTTAAAATATCTGCTAAATTTCGACATGGAGCAAAAGACTCAAAAACTTCGGGAACTTTGCGAATATGTGTCGAAAGCTTCGAATCGGATTTTGCCATCTTGGAAAGCCATTGTTGGCACAAGTGTCTTTACCCACGAATCGGGAATCCATGCAGATGGCGCATTGAAAAATCCCAGGACTTATGAGGTGTTTGATCCTGAAGACGTTGGCTTGAAGCGGCGCTTTGTGGTAGGTAAACATTCTGGCACAGCAGGCATCAAAAAGAAGTTAGAAGAGCATAACATTTTTATTGATGATAATCTGGCAAGAGAAATACTTGAAAGTGTTCGCAAGACCGCTGTTGAACTTAAGCGGCCTTTAAATGATATAGAGCTTTTAAATCTGTACTATGAACATGTAAACAAAGATATGAAACATGTAGTTTAGGGGGCATTAAGTTGGGACTAAATTTAACGCAAAAAATCATTAAAGAACATCTTATATCAGGCTCTTTGGAAGCAGGAAAACAAATCGAGATAAGAGTTGATTCCACCTTGACTCAGGATTCCACAGGCACCATGGTCTATTTGCAACTTGAGGCCATGGAAATTGAAAAAGTAAAGACGAAGCTTTCTGTGGCTTATGTAGACCACAACATGCTTCAAACAGGTTTTGAAAACGCTGATGACCATTTATATATAAAGACTGTTGCGGGCAAATACGGTATACACTTTTCAAGGCCCGGCAACGGCATATGCCACCAGGTGCATTTAGAGCGTTTTGCTAAACCCGGTTGGACACTGCTTGGCTCTGACAGCCATACGCCTACTGCTGGAGGTATCGGCAGTCTAGCCATAGGTGCCGGGGGATTGGATGTGGCAGTAGCTATGGCCAATGGCACTTATTCCATGACCATGCCGAAGGTGTGCAATATAGTGCTCCAGGGGAAACTCAGGCCTCCGGCTACTGCCAAGGATGTAATCCTTTATATCTTGGGAAAACTTACGGTAAAAGGCGGAGTTGGGAAGGTCTTTGAATACACTGGTGACGGAGTAAAGCATCTGTCAGTGCCGGAGCGGGCGACCATTGCCAACATGGGAGCAGAGCTGGGAGCAACTACATCTATTTTTCCCTCAGATGAGAAGACGCTGGAGTTTTTAAAGCTTCAAGGGCGGGAAGAAGATTTTGTAGAGCTTTATCCTGATGAAGGTGCTGCATACGATGAGGTATTAACAGTTGATCTTTCAAAAATAGTTCCCATGGCAGCCTGCCCCCACAGTCCGGACAATGTCAAACCCGTAAGCGAATTAGAAGGCACCAGGATCACTCAGGTGGCTATCGGCAGCTGCACCAACTCTTCTTACAAGGATTTGGTGATGGCGGCCCGGATACTTAAGGGCAAAAAGGTCCACCCCGATGTAAGCTTAGTCATTTCACCGGGCTCCAAACAAGTACTCACCAAACTTTCCATGTCAGGTGCATTAAAGGACTTAATCGAATGCGGGGCAAGGATTCTAGAGTGCGGCTGTGGGCCCTGTATCGGAATGGGGCAGGCGCCAGAAACCGATGGGGTATCCCTGCGCACCTTTAACAGAAATTTTGAGGGAAGGTGCGGCACAAAATCGGCTAAAGTGTATCTTGTAAGTCCGGAAACTGCTGCCATATCTGCCATTTACGGAAAGATTACGGACCCATCCCAGCTTGAACCGGAGATATTTGCAGAAGTAGATGAGATTTCATATATAAATGACAATATGATTTTAAAACCTGAGGACAACAAAACGGAACGCGTTATAAAAGGGCCCAACATAAAGCCTTTCCCGGTAAATATGCCGCTTAAGGATAGTCTAACGCGGAAGGTAGTTTTAAAAGTAGGGGACAACATAACTACCGATCACATAATGCCTTCTGGTGCAAAACTGCTTCCCTACAGGTCTAATATACCCTATCTTTCGGAGTACTGCTTTTCCGGTGTGGATCCGGACTTTCCTAAAAACTGCAGGGAAAACGGCGGAGGGTTTATCGTAGCCGGTGAAAACTACGGGCAAGGTTCCAGCAGAGAACATGCAGCACTGGTGCCCCTTTATCTTGGGATAAAGGCAGTTATCGCAAAATCTTTTGCACGAATCCACAAGGCAAATCTCATAAACAGCGGTATTTTGCCATTGGTTTTTGCAAATCCGGAGGATTTTCTCAAAATAAACGTCCTTGATGAAATCCAAATCAAAGATATTAAAGAGCAGATAAAGTCCGGTAATAAAATCTCTGCAATAAATAAAAATAGCGGTGAAGGAATCCAATTGATTTTAGAGGTTACCGAAAGAGAAAAAGACATATTGCTCTGGGGTGGATATATAAACTATATGAAAAGCAGGAGGGAAAATTATAGTGCATAGAGTAACTTTGATTCCCGGCGATGGCATAGGTCCGGAAATTACTAATGCAGTTAAGACCGTAATTGACGCAGCAGGTGTTAAAATCTGCTGGGATGAGCATCAGGTAGGCCAAAATGCCCTTGAAAAGTACGGAAGTCCATTGCCGGAACATGTTATTGAGAGCATCAAAGCCAACAAGGTGGCCTTGAAAGGCCCCGTCACTACTCAGATCGGCAGAGGCTTTAAGAGTATCAATGTCACACTTAGGCAGACCTTTGACCTTTATGCCAACATCAGGCCTGTAAAAACCTTGCCCGGGGTTAACAGCCTTTTTAAAGACGTAGACATCGTCATTTTTAGAGAAAACACCGAAGACCTTTATGCGGGCATTGAAAATGTCATTGACAATGACAGAGTAGAAGCGGTAAAGGTGATTACCCGCAAGGCAAGCAGAAGGATTGCAGAGGCCGCCTTCGAATATGCTAAGTTAAACGGTCGGAAAAAGGTTACAGCCATTCACAAAGCAAATATCATGAAAAAGGCCGATGGGTTATTTTTGGAGGAAGCCCGCAAGGTGGCAGAAGAGCATAAAGAGGTGGAATACGACGAGCTCATAGTTGACAATGCCTGCATGCAGCTGGTGCAAAAGCCTTCAAAATTTGATGTTATTGTTACTGAAAACCTGTACGGTGACATTATCTCAGACCTGTGTGCGGGCTTAGTAGGTGGCCTTGGTATAGTCCCGGGAATCAATAAAGGGGAAGAATATACGATTTTTGAGGCAGTTCACGGCAGCGCTCCTGATATTGCGGGAAAAAACATAGCAAATCCCTTAGCTTTGACATTATCTGCTGTAGAAATGCTAAAACATTTAGGTGAGCTGGAAGCTGCAAAATCAATACAGAAGGCAGTAGAGAATCTTTTGCGGCAGGGAAGATGCCTTACTCCGGATCTTGGCGGCTGCAGCACTACCCATGAGATGACAAAGGAGCTTTGTAACTTAATATCATAATCTCCTTCCTCACCTTATATTGCCAGCATGTGCTGGCTTTTTCTATTTTGAGCTTCTCAAGATTTATCAGTTGAAGAATAAGAATAATAAGTATATAATAAAATAAAACAAAATTATAATAAGACACAAAATTATATCTAACATTAAAATAAACTGCAAATTTTTCTGTAACTTGTAGAAAAGCAAGACATAAATGCGGTTTAAGCTTTAATATAATATACAAGCAATGACAAAAATGCTTTTTGCTTTGTCCATTATAAAAAATAAATATAAAGAATGGAGTGATACATAGTGAGTAAGCCAAAAGTAGCCATTGTCAAATGCGCTCCCCCAGAGGGTAATGCGGAGTTTATGGCGGGTAAGTTTGTTCGGAAAGATTCGGATATCGCCAAAATCAAAGAAGCAGTGGCAAAAGCTGTAGAACTCGCTATAGGATCACCAGATGCCATTATAAAGCCCGGTCAAAAGGTTCTAATTAAGCCTAACTTGGCATTTCAGGCACCACCGGAGAGCTTTGCAGTAGTTGACCCGCGAGTTGTGGAGGCAGTAGTAGCGTACTTTAAAGAAAATTCCAAGGCCGGAGAGATATGGGTTGGAGACAATCCTTCACTTGGCCTTCACGTGGGTCGTGCGAAACCTGCATTTGCAGCATCCGGCATGGAAGAAGCAGCAAGAAGGGGAGGTGCTGACAAGGTAATATACTTTGATGAAACAGAAGTCGTGGAAGTTGACATTCCCGAGGCTAAAGTCTTTAAGAAAGCTGCCATATTCAAACCTGTGCTGGACGCGGACGTCATCATCAACCTGCCTAAGATGAAGGTGCATCTTGCTGGTACCGTGACATTAGCCCTTAAAAACTGGAACGGCATAATACCAAATGTTCACCCAAGCGGGCAGCAGCAAGGGGCCCATCGCATAGACTTAGGTCAAAAGTTCGCGGATTTGTACCGGGCAGTAAAGGCTGATTTGACTATAATTGACGGCATCATCGGCATGGAAGGACAAGGACCTCATGCGGGCACTCCAGTTGAGATGAATCTGATTATTGCAGGTAACGATATGGTGGCTACTGATGCGGTAACCTCCTATATCATGGGCTTTGACCCCATGGAAGTGCCGGCGGTGCGCTGTGCCGGTACAGAAGGTCTTGGTGAAATAGACCTCAACAACATAGAAATAGTAGGCGAGTCTCCTGATTCGGTCAGAAGGATATTCAAACGGCCCAATGATAACCCTGTAGGCATGTATAAGGGCTTTACAGTTTATGCACAGCAGACCTGCCCAGGCTGCTATGTCAACGTGAGAGGTGCCTTAGATTCCTTTGCGAACAGCGGCTTAAGCATGACCCAGTTCATAAAAGAACAAGGAGAAGTGGTGGTTGTAGCAGGTGGCGTGCCGGATTTTGATCCCGAATTTGCTAGGGATAAGCACCTGTTTGTGTGCGGAGATTGTTGGGAGTATTTCCCCTCAGCCGCAAATGTTAGAAAAGCCGCGGAACTGGCAAAGGATGTAACCTATTATCCCGGCTGTGCACCGGTATATATCTTTTCACAACTGAACACCGATTTACAAAAACTAGCTGGACGCTAGAAGATTTCTCGAATTTTAAGACGGTGATTTTATATCACCGTCTTAAATTTTAGCCCTTTCATACTGAGGTGGCCACATGATATTCGCATTTAATTTTTTCGCCGCATGCAAGGCCCAGTAAGGATTTCTCAAAAGTTCTCTGCCTATATACACCATATCCGCCCGCTGGTTTTGCAGTATTTCTTCCGCCATGACCGGTTCAGTAATCAGCCCTCCAGCTATGACAGGAAGATTCGTCAACCTTTTTATGGTTTCGGCATATGTGACTTGATACCCTGGATATACATTTATCTTTGCAGGAACTACTGCTCCTGAACTGACATCTATAATATCTATGCCTTCATCTTTTACAAGGTTAATGATGTGGGCTACATCACTTGCATGATTGCCGTCTGGTGCATACTCTTCAGCTGAAACCCTGAGCATTAGCGGTTTTTCATGAGGCCAAACCTGTCTTACTGCTGAAATTACCTCTTTTAAAAACCTTACTCGATTTTCAACACTGCCGCCGTATTCGTCATTTCGTTTATTGGTCAATGGAGATAAAAACTGATTGATAAGATAACCGTGAGCACCGTGCAGCTCAATTAAATCAAAGCCGGCCATATTGGCTCGCTTTGCAGCTTGTGCGAAAGCGTCTACGATTTTTTTTATGTCATCAAGAGTCATTTCATCAGGAACTTTGTAGGTTTCATCAAAAGGAATGGGGCTCGGAGCTATGATTTTTTCATTTTGGGCACCACATTTTCTACCGGCATGATTCAATTGAATGCCTATGCCACAGCCGTGCTTTTTTACTTCTTCTACCAAATGTGCCAAGCCTTCCACTAACGAATCATCCCATAATCCTAGGTCTTTGTCAGAAATTCTGCCTCGCTTTTCTATGGCAGTCGCCTCAATTATAATAAGACCTACCTGGCCGATGGCCCTGGTAGTGTAGTGAATATAGTGCCAGGGCTTAACATGACCTGTATCGTCACTGCTGTACATACACATTGGAGGCATCATGATTCTATTTTTTATTATCAAATCCTTGACTTTAAATGGGGTAAAAAGTTTTGTCATGGGTAACCCTCCTAACATATTGCGGTTCATCTGTAAATATTTTACTATACTAATAAATTTTTAACCAATGCTGGCGAGGGTTTCCCATAAAATACAATTGTTTGATTTAGAAATGCTGTATGTTATTATATAAGGTAAGGTGTGCGCAACATTTAGATACAAAAAACATTTTAATGGTGGTGAATCTTTTTGGGAGATTTTAATGAAAAACAAGTCGAAGCTCGGATAAGGGATATATTTACCATAGCTCAAAAAAACAGGGAAAAAAAGGCCTCTAATTTTTTAGACCCTGCCCAGCAGCAGATAGCACAGGATATAGCTAAGGACTTTCCTGGAATGAGCTTTTATTTTGACGGCGGTCATGAGGAAGCCGAGCGGAAGATATTAGTCGCTTATCCGGAAGACTTAAGTGATGAGCCTTTTAAGGCACCTTTAGGTGCACTGAGGATAACGCCCAAAGATCCTGACGAATATCTGGGCCATAGAGATTATTTGGGGGCTATTTTAGGCCTTGGAATCAGCAGAGAGAAGCTGGGAGACATTTTAGTGAGTAAGATGAGTGCTGATGTAATAGTTAAGCAGGAAATAATGGAATACATAGGGCTTAACTTAATAAAAGTGGGAAGCGTGCCTGTAAGTGTAGAGGAGATATCTTTAAAAGAACTGTTACAACCGGAAAGGTCATATAAAGAAATTACCAGCACTGTAGCTTCGCTTAGACTTGACGCCGTAGCAGGGCTTGCCTTTGGAATTTCCCGTTCGAAAATGGCGCCCTTTATTAAAGGTGAAAATGTCAGGTTAAATTTTAAAGTGGTAAAAGACCCTGCTGCACCGGTCAAGGAAGGAGATGTAATTTCGGCAAATCGCCTGGGTAGAGCAAAAGTAGTGGAGGTGGGCGGTCAAAGCAAAAAAGGCAGAACTTATGTAAAAGTGCATAAATATGTATCAAGATAGCTTCATGGAACCTTTCGGGATTTTTTCCGTCCATATAAGTGAATGGGAGGAGATAAAATGAAAAGATTATCCTTAATTATTTTTTGCCTGGTAATAATAGCCCTTTTGTCAGCAGGATGTTTTACAAAGGCGGCAGATGAAACTCCAGCAGAGATAGACCAAACCACCAGGGAAAATCTTAATGAGTCTGAGGCTAATCCTTCAAATAACGGCACCGATGAAAATCAAGAGCCCGTTGCTGAATACCCCGACACACCTGTTGCCTCTGACGTAAACTTTATTATTGATGAGCCCAGCGAAGGTCAATCGGTAAAATCTGGCAGCAAACTTACCATCAAGGGTAAGACCCGGGTGAAAGAGTTTAATATAGAAGTAGAGGACGGTCACGAAATCTTGGGAACTGCTCATGTAAGCGTATCTGTCAAATCTCAGGAACTGGAGGAATTTGAAGCTACAGTTGAACTGAGTGAGCACACGAGCCCTTCAGGCATGATTATTTTTGTAACAGAGGACGAGAACGGGCAAAGGCAGGAAGAACTGATGTTGCCCATAAATTTTGAATAAAATGTTGAGTAATGAAAGCATGTACCGGCACTCACTAAAAAGCTTCCAAGCAAAATTTTTCCTTGGAAGCTTTTCTATTTGTTTTTTAGCTATTAAGCTTGTTATGTGTCCGGTCCCATTATTGTTTTAGTGAGCAGATATTGCCGTTATAAGCTGCGGTATGACCTGTTTTTTTCGGGATACTACATTAGGCAGGTAGAAGCTGTCACCTGTAATTTCTATGCCAAAGGCCCGGGAGAGCAGTTCTTGGTGGCCTCCTACGTGCAGAATTTCCGAGCCTTCATTGATTATGTCCGTTAACATCAGGAGCAGCATGTCATAGCCCTTTTCCTTTTTCACCTTTTCCATAAACCTAAGAAGACCATCCTTTAAGTTCTCGAGATCTGTATTGTAAATATTGACTTGGCTTACTCCGATCTGGTAGTCTCCCACATTAAAATCTTTAAAGTCCATATAGAAAATTTCTTCTTCCGTCTTGCCTTTTAAAGATGTGCCTGCTTTAAACATAGCCTTGGCAAACTCATCCAAGTCGATACCGGCAAGATTTGCCAGCTCTTTGGCAGCATTGGTATCATGGGACGTGCAGGTAGGTGATTTAAAAATAAGGGTATCTGATAAAATTGCGGCGCACATTATACCGGCTATAGAAGCAGGCGGTACAATCGAGTGCTGTTTGTATAAGCTGTAAATTATGGTACAGGTTGAACCCACCGGTTTATTTATAAATGTTATTGGCAAAGCTGTTTCCATATTGCCTATTCTGTGGTGATCGATTACCTCCAGAATTTGGGCTTGTTCCAACCCTTCAACGGACTGGGTTTTTTCATTGTGATCTACGAGGATGACCTTTTTCCCTACAAAGTCCAAAATATGGCGCCTTGTGAGCATGCCTACAGGTTTTTTATCTTTTAAGACAGGGAAGTACCTGTATTTGTACTTGAGCATAGTGTCTTTTACGTCATCCATAAATTCGCGAATTCCAAAGGTAATCAGGTTTTGACTTTTCATAACATAGTAAATGGGCAGGCTCTGATTAATTAACTTAACAGTATTGAAGGTATCGTAGGGGACAACTATTAAACTCACATTATTTAATTTTGCTGAATTTAACACTGCTTCTGAGATGGAGTGATTCCCTGTTACAATTATGGTCCTAATCTTTTTTTCAATAGCTGCCAGCTGTATATCTTCTCGATTTCCCACAATAAGCAATGTGTCTTGTAAAAGGCGCTTTTTAACATCCTCTAAATTCATGGCCGCAACTGCCAATTTTCCGGAGAAAGTATCAGAAGCCAGATGCAAAGCTTTGCCGTCTAAAGTCTTAATAATATTTTCCATAGGAACTGCAAAATTGCTAAAATCGTCGGAGATTTCCAGATTGGCTCTGGCTATATCACCTAGTGATACTATTCCTATGAACCGTTCATTTTCATCTACCACTGTGACAGTCTTTATGTTTTGTTTAATCATGGTATTCCAGACCCGGGAAATCGGGGTATCTTTTGTAAAACATAAAGGCTTGTCAAAAGCTATATCAGACAATTGGGCATATACATTCTCTAATAAAAACGGCACGGGAATATTAAAGTAATCAAGCACAAACTTTGTTTCGTTATTAATTTCACCGAGCCTTGCAGGGATGAAATTTCCTTTGGAAATCTGTTTTTTAAATTCTGCATATGCTATAGCCGCACAAATAGAATCTGTATCGGGATTTTTGTGACCAAATATATACACATTGCTCATTGAAATTGATCCTTTCATTAATAAGCTGGTAAAAATGCTGGTTGGATATATCTTGTTATATGATAGCATCAGATTTTAAAAAAGTCTAATAATTTTCCCAAGTCCGGGCAGGATTATTGGATTTAATATGGAATTTCTTAAACACGAAGCAGGTTGCCCCTATAGTTTATCAGTAAATTAAAGCAATTTAATTTTCGGCATAATCAAATAAAAAATACTTCATATAATGAGTAAACAGTAGTATAATAGAAGGAAATATGTCTCCCTGTGATGGTCATTTTATTTTTTATATTTTATTGTGGAGGTGTTATAGTGGACAAAGAGCAACTGAAACAGCAGGTAGTCAGAGCCATAGATGAACACCGGAATGAGATTATTGAAATAGGTGAGCAAATTTTTAAAAACCCGGAACTTGGCTATAAAGAGTACAAAACCTCTGCTTTGGTTAAAGAGGTATTTCAAAAGTTAGGCTTACCTTATGAAGAAAACCTCGCTATAACTGGAGTTAAGGCTTTGGCTAAGGGGAAGAACCATGATATTAAAGTTGCTATTATGGGAGAGCTTGATGCAGTAGTAAGTCCTGCACATCCATGCGCCGATCCTGTTACGGGAGCAGCCCACGCGTGCGGCCACAATGCTCAAATAGCTTCAATGCTTGGGGCTGCCATGGGACTTATTTTTGGAAATGTTTTGGACAAGCTGGACGGTGACGTTGCCTTTATGGCAGTGCCCGCAGAGGAATATGTGGAATTGGAGTTCAGAGAGAGGCTCCGGGATGAAGGTAAAATCAAATTCTTTGGTGGCAAGCAGGAATTTATACGGATAGGGGCCTTTGATGATATCGATATGGCCATGATGGTACACTCTACCGGCGGCGTAGAAGAGAAAAAAGCTTTCGTATACGGCGGCGCTATTGGATTTATTGGTAAAACCATAAGGTACAAAGGTAAGGAAGCCCACGCAGGTGCAGAACCCGACAAGGGTATAAATGCCTTGAATGCTGCAATGCTTGGCCTTATGGCAATACATGTGCAGAGGGAAACTTTTAGAGACGAAGATCAAGTTCGAGTCCATCCCATAATCACAAAGGGTGGCGACCTGGTCAATATAGTGCCTGCCGATGTTCGCTTGGAGACATATGTTCGGGCAAAGACCATAGATGCGGTGGTTAATGCCAATGAAAAAGTCAATAGAGCTTTAAAGGCCGGAGCATATGCGGTAGGAGCTGAAGTTGAAATAAATGAAATTCCTGGTTATATGCCCTTAGAACAAGATCCAACTTTAAGTCATTTATTTGCTGAAAACATCCAAAGTTTTATAGGTAGGGAAAACATCATCGAGGGTGTTGACCTGACGGGTTCTACAGATGCAGGAGATGTAAGTCTTATCATGCCAACGCTTCATCCTACGGTTGGTGGTTTTTCCGGTAACGCTCACAGCAAGGATTTCAAGATAACCGATCCTGAGATGGTCTACATAATTCCTGCTAAAGCAATGGCCCTCACGGTAGTGGATTTACTTTTTGACGAAGCCAAATTGGCCAAAGAATTAAAAGCTAAGTTTAAACCTAAGTTTACTAAGGCAAGCTATCTCAAGTTTTGGGATGAGCTTATAAAACAATAAACATAATAAAGGGGGATAAAAAAATGTCGGATGAAAAGCGATACCTAAAGCTACACCTCATAGTTTTGGCGCTTGTGGTGATAGCGGAACTCATAGGGACCAAAAGTTATAAGCTAGGTCCAGGGACTATTGTATTACTTCCTATGTTGTATGCACTTTTGCTTGGGCTTTTGACAGGACCAAAGTTTCTTAAAATTATTGACAAGGAAGATATGAACGCTGCAGAGGGTTTAATTACGGTTTCAGTTATGCTGTTGATGGCAAAATACGGCACAAACATTGGCCCCACTTTGCCTCTTATTATCAAATCTGGGCCTGCACTCATACTACAGGAATTTGGCAATCTTGGAACAGTACTTTTGGGTATGCCTTTTGCCCTATTGCTTGGCTTAAGAAGGGAGGCCATTGGAGCAACCTTTTCCATTGCACGAGAGCCTAATCTTGCCATTATTTCGGATATGTATGGCCTTGATTCTCCTGAAGGAAGAGGGGTTATGGGAGTATATGTCGCCGGTACCGTCTTTGGTTCCATATTCTTCGGCCTTTTTGCGGGCTTTGCGGCTACAGCTTTACCATTACATCCTTATGCCCTTGCCATGGCAAGCGGTGTAGGCAGTGCCAGTATGATGAGTGCTGCAGTTGGAGCTCTAGTAGAGATATTCCCAAATATGGCTGAAGAAATTACGGCATTAGGTGCCGCCAGCAACCTGGCTACCGGTGCCGATGGCGTTTACATGTCAATTTTCATGGCTCTGCCCATGTGCGAATGGCTTTACAGGAAGTTAATTAGAGACCGTGCAGAGGAGGTCATAAAGGGATGAAACTGTCATTGAAAGATCCTGTTGTAATTACAGTTATAGTTGCTATATTGACTTTAGTTGGTAATTTTGTCGGTTACAAAATAGATCCCATAACTGCCTTTCCTGGAATGCTTATCCTATTCTTGATAGTAATTGTTGGTATGTGGATTACCAAGATAATGCCGGGAAATTTGCCTGCTGTAGTATATGTATCGCTTTTAGGCATTATTCTCACAATGCCTTGGTTCCCTTTAGGTGAAAAAGTAGCAGAACTGACATCGCAGGTTAACTTTTTGGCACTTACCACGCCTATTTTGGGCTATGCCGGTATTTCTTTAGGAAAAGACCTGGATTCTTTTAAGAAAAATGGTCTAAGGATAGTTGTAGTAGCTATTTTTGTCTTTGTGGGCACTTATTTAGGTTCTGCAGTAATAGCCCATACAGTGCTTAAACTAACCGGCCAGATTTAATTTTTATGGGCTAAAACAGTTTGAACAAATCCCTCTTTTCTGATAATATCAGAAAGAGGGATTTTTAAATGTAAAACAAACATTGCAATCATTTTTCTGAGGTGATAATTAGATGGCAATAAAATTAATCGCTCTTGATATTGATGGCACTATCGTAGATGGCGATAACAATATATCCCCTGCCAATGAAAAAGCCATAAGACAAGTTTTGTCTAAAGGTATACAAATTGCGCTGGTAACTGGAAGGCATCGAGACGGCACAAAAAAAGTCATGGGCACCGTTGGCCTTGATATGAAGAAAACCCCGTTAGTTTTGAACAATGGTGCCTTAGCATATATCGGAGAGGAAGTAGTATGGAAGGATTTATTAAGCGTAGATGAGGCTGATGAGGTTATAAAATTTACCACAAAAATACCCGGCGTTGCCACCACTATCTACCAGCCAAACCAAATACATCTTCACTGTAATTTGCCCATAAATCGAGACTGGCTGATAGATAGACTGAAGGCCTTTGAAATATATTGCAGCAAGGTGGCTGATACTCCCGATGACCTTACCCGAGAAGATGTAGTAAAGATAATGTTAATTACAGAAAGCAGTGAGAAAGCCCAAGAGATTTTACAGATGTGGCCGAAGAAACTTTCTCACTTAAGCTGTACCCGTTCATACCCGTATCTCTGTGAAATAAACAGCAGCACTTGTAACAAAGGCCGTGGCCTTAAAATGTTGTGCGAAAAACTGGGCATATTGCCTGAAGAAGTTTTAGCTGTGGGAGACGGGGAAAACGATTTGCCAATGCTGGCCTTTGCCAAGTATGCTGTATTCGTCAGGCACGATGACAACCTGCCTGACCTTCCGCCCCATGTAATAGTATCTCCTAAAGAATACCAAAATGAAGGTGCTGCCTGGGCCATATCCAAAATGCTGTTAAATACTTAAGATAATGTTACGTTAATATGTAATAAACTGCGGCTACTTGTAGAATTAAGATTATGGGAATACCCCATATGAAACTTATGTGCTTGGTCTTATGTCGAAAGAAATACATTCCGATTAGCACTCCCGCCGCACCGCCGAGGATAGATACTGTAAAAAGAGTTTTCTCGCTTATGCGCCAAAGGTTGTGTTTGGATTTATATTTATCTATGCCCATTAAAATGAAAGCAAAAGCATTAATTAAAGTAACTATACAGAGGAAGGGTTTGAATGAGTCCATTTAATTTGCTCCCGTTCAATTAAATTTCATTTTGCTTAAATAGATTATATAAGATATTTGCTTTTCAAGCTATAAAATTTGCAAAGTCGCTAAAAAGTTTTAAGAGTGTGGCAAAATAATGGAGGAAATTATCACTATTTGTCGAAATTGTTTTCAGTGTGATCTGGTAAAACCTACGCCAAATACAATATTTTTCGGAGGTAAACTTGTGACAAAAGATGTAAAAAATCAAACGGTGCTCTATAGCCTTATATTTCCACTTTGGATTACCCATTTTATGCCCAGGCTCATTCCGCAGATATTAATTATTAAATTTATAATTAATACCCTTATTGTGAACCTTTATCTTAAAAAGCACAAAAAATTTAACAGGTTAAAGATATATTGCTTTAGAGCTTTTGGAAGTGAAAAGACCACCCAGCCGGAAATAAACAGGGGGGTGGTTTTTGGTTATTCTTTAAAGGCAGCAGTCTTTGGTTATTTTGCAAATTTTTTAGGTGGCGTAGTGATGGTAGGTTTCCTGGAGATGGCTCCTTTTGACAAATATATGGATACATACCTGGTGTGGTCCAATTTTGTCAGCGGCTTTGTTCATATTTTGATTGTGTTGTTGGTGGGGATATTGATTTATCTGTATCATCGAAAAATGGCAAGGAGTTTAAATTTAGACAGTGCTGAGGCTCATGGTTTGGGCCTTATTATGGCTATTCTCACAGCTCCCTGGTTTTTCTTCATTCCTACCGCTTGGCTTTGTTAAAGGCCTGACCTTTTCTACAATTACAGTGCGGTGGCCGTCGTCGGACAGGTCAACCCAGCCGTCAACTAGCACAGCGGCTCCTGGGACAAGATAGGGCCTGTAAAATTTTAGCTCTCTGGGAAATACCACAAGTTCAATACTGCCCGTCAAGTCTTCCAACTGGACAAACATCATACGACTTTTATTTCGAGTGAGTCCAAAGCGCGTATCCAGCAATATGCCTGCAAGGCGCACCTTTTTTTTACAGCAGATTTCAGAGACTTCCTGAACAGTGTGAGAGCGAATGCCTTTTGCCCATTCTTCCTGAAGCTCCATAGGGTGAAAAGTCACATAGTGGCTTAAAGAGCAAAGCTCATGATAGGCTTTTTGTTCAAAAGAAAAGTCCGGCAGCAGTACATCTTCAGCAAGTTGCTTTATAGGGGATTCTTCGGCAAAAAGGCTCAGTTGGCCGGCTATTGCCCGCTTTTGTTTTGTGGCAGGTTTTAGGGCAAGCAAAAGAGCCGGCCTTGAAATGCCGAAGCTATCAAAAGCACCTGCCCAAATTAAAGATTCCAATGCTCTTATTCCCACAGCTCTGCGGTCAATTCGCTGGCAGAAGTCAAAAAAATCGGTAAAGGGCCTTTCCTGCCTTGCTTTTAAAATTTGCTTAACGCCTTGAGGGCCCAGGTTTTTAACCATGCAAAGGCCGGTCCGGATTGAGCCTATGGAATTATCTGCCTCTGTTATGCCGTATTCGGGTGTAAAACCCACTTCACTTTGATTTATATCCGGCCGAAGGAGTTTTATGCCCTTGCGGCGGGCTTCAGACAGATAAAGCTGAAGCCTTGAAGGGGTATCCGCATACAGGGACAGCAGTGCGGCAAAATACTCTAAAGTGAAGTGTTCTTTTAAAAAGACTGTTTTATAGGCCATGATTGCATAGCTTATGCTGTGGGACTTGTTAAAGCCGTAATCTCCAAAGGCCTCCAGTATGGAAAATATCTTTTCAGCGGTTTCTTTATCAATACCTCGATAAGTGGCCTGCTTAATAAATCTAGGTCTGTGATTTTCAATAGTTTTTTTATCTTTTTTGGCAATGGCTCGCCTAAGAAGGTCTGCTTCTCCCAAGGTATAACCTGCTACTGCCTGGGCTGCCTGCATCAGTTGTTCCTGATATACGAAGACACCATAGGTGTCGCGAAGCACCGGTTCAAGACAGGGATGAGGGAAACTGACTTCTTTTTTACCCAGGCGGCGGGCTATGAATTCTTCAGTCATGCCGCTGTTGAGAGGTCCGGGTCGGTAGAGGGCAAGTACCGCCGACAAATCTTCGATATTTTGCGGACGGATTTTCCTGAGCAAATTTCGCATGCCGCAGCTTTCCAGCTGAAAA
This sequence comes from Tepidanaerobacter sp. GT38, assembly GCF_021991635.1. GTDB lineage: Bacteria > Bacillota > Thermosediminibacteria > Thermosediminibacterales > Tepidanaerobacteraceae > DTU063. Next base: position 16,128 of record NZ_JAFFJA010000015.1, on the reverse strand, counting down.
GTGGAATTGGTATCACCGCGGCATAGGGCTGCATAAGTCTTAGGATCATCTAAAGGTATGTCTTTGGGAGAAAGTTTTATGCCGTGTCTTTTGTAAGCAAATTTTAAAGTATTACCTATTACCGTCAAAAAACGCAAACCTAAAAGGTCAATTTTAACAAGGCCCAAGTCCTCCAGCATATCCATATCCACTTGCGTTATGATTTCCTGGCCGCTGGCCTGTTGCAGGGGTGCGTATTTTGTCAAAGTTTCTTTAGCTATGACTACACCTGCCGAATGCTGAGTCATGTGGCGCGGGAGACCTTGCAGGTGCATGGCTATTTTAAAGGCAAGTCTTACATCAGGGTCCCGGCGCACTAAAGAGGAAAGGTGCGGGCTCTGGTGTAGAACTTCCTGGAGGGTCATATGGGAATAAGGCACAAGTGAACACATCTGATCTATCTTGCTGTAATCAAGTTTCAGAGCCCTGCCTGTATCTCTTAGCACCGCTCGGGCCTGCAGGGTGGAAAAGGCACCTGCATGGGCAATTTTGTCGTGGCCGAAGCGCTTTCTGATGTGATCCAGGACATGGCGCCGGCCAACGTGGCAAAGGTCTATATCTATATCCGGTGGGCTTACTCTTTCGGGATTTAAAAATCGTTCAAAGATTAAGCCGTACTTAATGGGATCCACATCAGTGATGCCCAGACAGTATGCTACAAGGCTTCCGGGGGCAGAGCCTCTGCCCACCCCTACCGGGATTTCTTGCTTTACAGCAAAGTCCACAATGTCTTTTACAATGAGGAAATAGCCGGCAAAGCCGGTCTTTTTTATAGTGGAAAGTTCGTAAGCAAGTCTTTCGAAAACCTGAGAGGGCAATGGACTGCCGTAGTGCTTTTTGGCTCCTTCAAAAGCAAGTTTTTCTAAGAAACTATTAGTGTCATAGCCGGAAGGCACTTGAGCTTCCGGCAGGGAAAGATGGCCCAGCTCCAGTTTCACATTGCACCTTGAAGCAATAACGGCGCTGTTTTGTATAGCCTCAGGCACATCGGAAAACAGCTCCTTCATAGCCCTTTCGCTTTTTAGATAGTACTGGTTGCCCGGGAGAGAAAGGGCCTCTTCCACTACCGACATAGTCTGTACCGATAAAAGCACATTATGTATGCGGCTATCCTCCGGCTCCAAATAGTGGACATCATTGGTAGCCACTAACCTCAAGGAAAACTCTTTGGCAAAGTTTTTCAGCCAGAAGTTAATTTTCTTTTGCTCCATGAGACCGTGGTCTTGCAGTTCCAGGTAGAAGTTGTGTTTTCCAAAGATTTCAGTATAATCTGTGACAGCTTGTTTTGCTTTTGCCATGTCGCCCTTCAGTATATAATCTGCCACTTCACCCTTTAAGCATCCGCTAAGGGCGATTAGACCCTTGCTGTAAGCGGCCAGCTGCTCTTTGTCGAGCCTAGGACGATAATAAAAGCCTTCTAGGTGGGAAATGGTTATAAGTTTAATCAGGTTTTGATACCCCTCTTGGTTTTCCGCAAGGAGTACCAAATGATGGGGGTTTTCTTTGCCTTCTTTTTTTCGCAGGTTTTCTACTACGTATACTTCACAGCCCAAAATAGGCTTTATTTTGGCTTCAAGGCACAGCTTGTAAAAAGGCACAACTCCCCATAAGCCTCCGTGGTCCGTTAGAGATAAAGCTGGCATGCCCAGCTCTGCCGCTTTGCGCACAAGTTCTGGCAGGCGGCACAAGCCATCCAACATGCTGTATTCCGAGTGGACGTGTAAGTGGCAAAAGGACATATGATTCACCCTTAACCGAACAAATGTTTAGTAAATAAAATAATACCACCAAAACAAATGTTTGTAAAGTGGTATTAAATACTGCAGGCTTAAGACGCTTAAACTTACTTATATTTTGCAAAACTAGTTTATATAATAATATAGAAATGAGCAATGCTCTCAGTTTATTTACAGCAAGGAGTTGGTATTAATATTTACACTTTTTAATAATACAATTCTTGCTTCCATAATATCAGGAGGCGCGGCTGCTTTAGTTTCTTATTGCATTAACAGCAGAGCTTTAAAAAGCAAAGGTGAGAAAGTGATAATTTATTGGGCGCCTATTTTGGAAGAATTGTTAAAGACAGGTTTTGCCCTTGTGCTGAGAAGTAATGTGTTCTTGTCCCATGTAACTTTTGGAGCGGTGGAAGCTGTTTACGATATATGGGCCCAAGACAGCATTACAGCTTACTTGGCAGGATTGGCAAGTTTCATAAGTCATGGTGTCTTTGGCGCAATAACCCAGCACTTTATTTATCAAGGGCATACCTTTCTTGGTATAGCAACAGCAGTTTTAATCCATATAGCGTGGAATTATGTAGTTATTAAAATGAAAAATCAACATTGAAATTGTAAGTCAACTTTTATTGATATACTTTAACACTTGGGTTATAATAGATAATACTAGCCCTGTTTATCATAGATAGGGCTTTTTGGTATTTATCTGAAAATTATATTTATTTTAACAGGAGTATATGCATGAAACAGCTATTAAAAACTACTGAAGAAATATTGGAGTATAGAAAATTACTGGAAGACCTTAAACGTGGCGGCTCTCACCTATTTGCCTATGGGATATCGGATTCTCAAAGGGCATATATAATAGCTGCCTTGAAACAGCAAGGGACGCCTCAAATTTTAGTGGTCACCGCTGATTCACTAGATGCCAAAAAACTTGCCGATGACCTTTCATTTTTCTTAAGTCCCGAGGAAGTTGCTGTTTTTCCAACAAGCACTGTATTGCCTTATGAAACTGCTGCACGAAGCTTAGAGTTTACTGCACAGAGACTAAAAGTGATGGAGAGCCTACTCCTAAAAAAACCCATTGTGGTAGTAGCACCCATACAGGCGCTGTTTTCTAAAATAGTGGCACCAGAGATTGTGAAAAAATTCACTATCCAATTTGAAGTAGGCAAATCAGTGCCAATGAATGATGTTGTGTCAAAATTGTCTGCAATGGGCTATGAACGGGTAGAAATGATTCAGGGTCAAGGGCAGTTTGCCATTCGTGGCGGAATTCTCGACGTGTATCCCCTCACCAGTGAGTATCCCTATAGATTGGAGTTCTTTGACGAAGAGGTAGATTCTATTAGGAGATTTCACATTGAGGACCAGCGTTCTATTGACAAGCTGGATAAGATTTTTGTAGGCCCCGCTCGAGAGGTAGTTTACGATGAAGAAACTGCCAAAGCTGCCGCCGTGGCTATAGCTGATGAGTTAAAACAGCGGCAAGCCGTGTTAAAATCCCTGGGGAAACAAGAACTGGCACAGCACCTGTCGGAAAAAGTGGAAGCACATATTGAGAAACTCTCAAACGGCCTTTTTTTTGAAGCTGCAGAGCTATATGTATCACATTTGTATCCCGATCTATGCAGTATAGCGGATTATTTTGAAAATAGATTTGTATCTGTTTTAGTGGAGCCAGGGAGAATAAAAGAAGCACAGAAAAATGCTGCTTTTGAAGTTGAAGAAACTTACAAAGGTCTTTTAGAGACCGGGGAAATACTGCCGTCCCAAGCCAGTATCTATTACAGCCCTTTTGAAATATTGGATAATTTAAAAAGACATAAAATTATATATTTCGCTGCACTGCCAAAAATATATCCTGAATTCGAACCACATGGCCTGTACTCCTTTCAATTTCGCTCTACGACTCCCCTTTATGGAAAACTGGATTTGCTTGTTGAAGAAATTTCAAGGTTAAAGCGCAGAGGATATAGAATAGCACTTCTTTCCGGCACCGAGGAACGAGGCCAGCACCTAATCAGAAACTTAAGTGACAGAGGAATTGAGGCAAGTTTTCTAAACGAGGCCGGTGCCATAGAGCCCGGTCAAGTAGTTGTCATTCCTAACTCAATTGAGCAGGGATTTGAAAATCCGGAAATAAAATTCGTTATTTTTTCGGATACGGAGATTTTCGGAAGGGCCAAGAAAAAGCAAACTCAGCCAAAACCCAAGGCAAAAAGTAAAAAAATTACGGATTATCAGGAACTTCGCGTAGGTGATTATGTAGTCCATGTATCTCACGGTATCGGCAAATACTTGGGTGTGGAATCCCTGGAAGTGGGAGGGCATATAAAGGATTATTTTGCCCTGATGTATGCTGGAGGGGATAAACTTTACGTTCCCACAAACCAGGTAGATTTAATACAAAAGTATGTAAGCCCTGATGATACTCCGGTAAAACTTCACAAACTGGGCGGTAGCGAGTGGAATAAAACTAAAAGCAAGGCTAAAGCATCGGCTAAGCAAATGGCAGAGGAATTACTTAAACTTTATGCTGCTCGGCAGACCATAAAGGGCTTTGCTTTTTCGCCCGATACCCCGTGGCAGGAAGAATTTCAGGACATGTTTCCATATGAAGAGACTCCGGACCAGCTTGCAGCCATCGAGGAAGTTAAAAAGGATATGGAAAGCCCGCGGCCTATGGATCGGCTCCTTTGCGGAGATGTGGGCTACGGCAAGACCGAAGTTGCCATGAGGGCAGCTTTTAAAGCCGTCATGGACAACAAGCAGGTGGCAGTGCTGGTTCCCACAACTGTTTTAGCCCAGCAGCACTATCACACTTTTTCCGAAAGGTTTAAACCTTTTCCTGTGAATGTGGATTTTATTAGCCGATTTAAGTCTGCTGCACAGCAGAAGGAAATAATGGCTAAACTTAAAACAGGTGAAATTGACATAATCATCGGCACTCACAGGCTATTGCAGAAAGACGTAAAATTTAAGGATTTAGGTCTGCTCATTGTGGACGAGGAACAGCGTTTTGGAGTATCGCACAAAGAAAAAATTAAGCAGCTCAAGAAAAATGTGGATGTATTGACTCTTACTGCCACTCCCATACCCAGGACTTTGCACATGGCCATGAGTGGAATAAGGGATATGAGTATTATAGAAACGCCGCCGGAAAACCGGTTTCCCATTCAAACTTATGTGGTAGAACATAATGAGTCTCTGATACGGGATGCCATTATACGGGAACTGTCCCGGGGCGGCCAGGTCTACTATGTTTACAACCGGGTTCAGACTATTCATGAGGAAGCCCAAAAACTCAAACAGCTTGTACCAGAAGCTCGCTTTGCTGTAGCCCACGGGCAGATGAACGAAAATGAGTTAGAAGAGGTGATGCTGGGATTTTACAATCACGAATATGACGTTTTGGTATGCACCACCATTATAGAAACAGGTCTTGATATACCCAATGTAAACACCTTAATTGTCACATCAGCAGATAAAATGGGACTTGCACAGCTTTATCAGCTGAGAGGTCGTGTGGGCAGGTCCAATAAGCAGGCCTTTGCATATTTAACATACAAGAAGGACAAGGTGCTGAGCGAAGCGGCTGAAAAGCGCTTATCCGCTATCCGGGAGTTTACGGAATTTGGGTCGGGCATTAAAATTGCCTTAAAGGATCTGGAAATCCGCGGCGCAGGCAATATTTTAGGTGCGGAGCAGCACGGCCATATGATGGCAGTTGGCTATGACCTATATACCAAATTGCTGGCTGACGCAGTGAAAGAACTAAAAGGTGAAAAACAAGAAGAAGAATTGCGGCCTGTCCTTGAGCTTGATGTAAGTGCATATATATCTAATGAATATATAAGCAATGAGGCTTTAAAAATGGAAATTTATCGCCGCATTGCAGCAGTAGACAGTGTGGAAGAAGCTGATGATTTGGAAGATGAAGTAGAGGATCGCTTCGGAGATATCCCAGAGCCTACCAGAAACCTCATCATGATTTCCCGCATAAGGGCTCAAGCTGCAAAACTGGGCATCGAAAGCATTATACAAAAGGGAGATATGATTAATATTAAGTTTCATGAAAAAAGCCAGCTGACACCACAGCTGCTAGTTGGCATTAAGGCGGTGCTGGATAGACAAGTTAAAATCATAGGCACAAATTCTCCAATCATTGCTGTAAAAACCAGGGGTAACGAGGGTATAAAATTACTGATGAGACTTCAGAAGATATTGGACGAAATAAAGGCTATGCAGGAGAAAGGCGGTATAGTATAATAATATAAAGCTAGACCAGTTTTACTTACCTATATGAGGAGGAAATCATGAGAAAGCTATGTGTTTGGGCCCTTTTGCTTGTATTAATCATGGCAATGACGGGGTGTAAAAATACAGAAAAAGTTGAAGGCAAAATTGTTGATGGCAAAGAGGTAATAGCCAAAGTCAATGATGAATATATTTTAAAGTCTGATTATGATCGTCAAGTTGCGCTGATTAAAAGTGCTTTAGAAGCTAATGGGCAAGACTTTTCTACTGCTGAAGGAAAGAAAGTATTGCAGGCTATTAAAGAGACCGTTTTAGAATCTATGATAGACGATCAGGTGATACTTTGGCAGGCGGGGAAAAACAATATTACTTTAGATGATGAAGAATTCAATGAAGCTATAAGTCAATTGGAGCAGTACCACGGCGGCAAAGATGCTTTGGAGACATATTTGAAACAGCAGGGTCTTGATAGAGAGTCTTTTGAAGCACAGGTCAAAGACCAGCTGATAATAAACAAGTTTAGAGAAAAACTTACACAGGATGTAAAAGTTACAGAGGATGAAGTCAAAAAATACTATGAAGAAAACAAGAAAATGTTTGAGCTGCCATCCAAAGAAATCCGGGCAAGCCACATATTAGTAGATACTGAAGAGGAAGCTAAAGAGCTCTTGGCCCAAATAAAGGCTGGAGCCGATTTTGCGGAGCTTGCTAAAAAATACTCTAAAGATCCAGGCTCTAAAGACCAAGGAGGAGATTTGGGATATTTTTCTAAAGGCAAGATGGTGCCGGAATTTGAAAAAGCAGCCTTTGCCTTAAAGCCAGGAAGCGTAAGTGATGTTGTCAAAAGTGAATATGGATATCACATAATCAAAGTTACCGGTGAACGAACCTCATTAAGTTTTGACGATGCTAAAGACTATATAAAGTCAAACTTGGAAAATGCCAAAAAAGATGAAGAGTTTGCTAAACACGTGGAGAAGTGGAAAAAAGAATCCCGGATAGAAAAATATATATAAAATTTCTCAAATTGCCTTCAATGAATAGAACCTCCATTTGCGTTATATACTATAAGTGGAATCCAAACCAGATTATGAGGAGGGAAATTTATTGAAGGCAACAGGAATTGTTCGGCGTATAGATGACCTAGGACGTGTTGTAATACCTAAGGAGATTCGTCGGACTCTCAGAATTCGCGAAGGCGACCCTCTTGAGATATTCACAGATCGGGAAGGAGAAGTAATACTTAAAAAGTATTCACCGATTGGAGAGCTAGGGGACTTCGCCAAAGAATATGCTGATTCACTTCATGATTCTGTAAACCATATTACATGCATTGCTGACAGAGATACGATTATAGCCGCTGCAGGAGCACCCAAAAAGGAATATATAGATAAGTCTATTAGTTCTGTCCTTGAAAGGATCATGAATGAACGTAAGCCTGTTCTCATACCTAAGACCAGTGAAAAAGATTATGTGCCTATAACCAAGGATGAAGAAGAAGGCAAAATCAAATATTCAAGTCAGGTTATCTGCCCTATTATTGCCGAAGGAGATCCCATAGGTGCTGTCATTCTTCTTTCTAAAGATGCTGATGTAAGTATGGGAGATATGGAGCTTAAAGTAGCAGAAACCGCAGCTGGCTTTTTGGCAAGGCAGATGGAAGAATAGAAAGGCAAAAAACCACCCATAATAACGGGTGGTTTTTTGATGCCATTTCAAAGCTTGAGTTTATTTGCTAGTGCCTCTTGGACCAGCTGCAAGAACTTCAGGTGCGATGCCGGAAAACTTGGCAATGTTCTTGGCAAAGCTTTCGGCAAGATTGATTGCTGCCTTATCATAGGCCTCTTTATCGCTCCAGGTATTCTTGGGATTTAATATATCCGAAGGCACATCAGGGCAAGATTTGGGGATCATTAATCCGAAAATCGGGTCTTTTTCGTATTCTACAGAGTCAAGTATGCCTTCGAGAGCTGCTCTAATCATAGCTCTTGTATAGCCTAAATCCATGCGCTTGCCAACACCGTAGGGGCCTCCTGTCCAACCGGTGTTTACCAGAAATACGTTAGCATCATGTTTTTCTATTTTCTCACCTAGAAGTTTGGCGTATACCATTGGTGAAAGTGGCAGGAACGGAGCGCCAAAGCAGGAAGAGAAAGTGGCCTGAGGTTCTGTAATTCCCCTTTCGGTGCCCGCCAGTTTGCTGGTATACCCGGAGATGAAATAGTACATGGCTTGTTCTCTACTGAGCTTAGCTATAGGAGGCAGCACTCCAAAAGCGTCGGCAGTTAAGAATACTACAGTTTTGGGATGGCCTCCTACACCGGGGATGACAGCGCCGGGAATATATTCTACGGGGTAAGCAGCGCGAGTATTTTCCGTGACTTTATCACTGCTGTAGTCCGGAATTCTTGTGTCTTCATCTACAATGACATTTTCCAAAACCGTTCCGAATTTTATGGCATCGTAAATCTGAGGTTCTTTTTCCCTGGTAAGGTTGATACATTTTGCGTAGCAGCCGCCCTCAAAATTAAAGATGCCGTCATCAGACCAACCATGTTCATCGTCACCGATGAGGAATCGATGAGGATCGGCGGAAAGTGTGGTCTTTCCAGTGCCAGAGAGGCCAAAGAATAGCGCCGTAGAGCCGTCTTCGCCCACATTTGCGGAACAGTGCATAGAAAGCACTCCTGCCTCAGGCATTAAATAATTTAATACCGAAAATACGGATTTTTTCATTTCGCCTGCATATTGTGTGCCACCAATTATGATAAGTTTCCTTTCAAAACTAATGATGATAAATGCTTCCGAATTGACTTTATCGGTTTCTGGATCTGCCTTAAAACCGGGAGCACAAATAACTGTAAAACCTGGTTCATGATTTTTCAATTCCTCTTCTGAGGGCACGATAAACAGCTGGCGGCAGAAGAGGTTTTGATAAGCGTATTCATTGATAACTCGAATTGGCAAGCGGTATTTTGGATCTGCACCTGCAAAACCGTCAAATACAAATATATCGCGGTTTTGCAGATATGCTAAAAGCCGTTTAAGAATGTTCTCAAAATTTTCCCTCTGAATGGGTTTGTTGTTGCCCCACCATATTTTGTCGTGGATAGAAGGTTCGTCCACAATGAATTTGTCGTGGGGTGAACGGCCGGTGTACTTGCCTGTAAAGACATTTAAGGCTCCGCTTTCCGTCAAAAATCCCTCTCCTCTTCTCAGCGCTTCTTCCACAAGGCGAGGAACGGAAAGATTTTTATAAACATTTTTGGTGTTGTAAAGACCTATGGAAGCTAATTTTTCCATTACTTCTACCTCCGCTTCTATAAATTCAATTAAAATCTATTATATAACATTTTTTTTACAAGCACTAGGTATAATTTGTTCATATTCGTTAAAAAATTAATGATAACTTTGCTAAATGCCTATTTATTAACAATATTACATACAAAAACGCCGTACCATATCATGGTACGGCGAGGAATCTATTCATAAATATTGCTGCTGAATATAGAATAGAATATAATAGATAAAGAGTTTCAAAAGAAAGGCGGATAAATTATTGTCTGATAGAAAAGATTCCTTTTTAAAAGGTGCTCTGATATTAACAATAGCAGGTTTTATTGTAAAGATTTTAGGGGCAGCTTATCGCATTCCATTGGCACTGCTCATAAAAGATGAGGGTATGGGCCTGTATCAAATGGCATACCCGATTTATTTGATACTTCTTTCCATATCTACGGCTGGCCTTCCCACAGCTATTTCCAAGATGGTATCTGAAGATGCTGCTTTGGGGAAATATAAAAATGCCTATCGCATATTTGTTGTTTCCCTGGTAGTGCTTGCTCTAGTTGGGCTTGTGCTGACAGTTGTTTTAATTGCAGGAGCAGAGCTGCTATCAATAAGAGTTTATCAAAATCCCAAGGCCTACTACTCCATTGTCAGTATAGCACCTGCAATATTTTTTGTTTCTGTAATGTCATGCTTTAGAGGATTTTTCCAGGGCTTGCAGGATATGACCCCTTCGGCTATATCCCAAATAGTGGAGCAAATAGGTCGAGTAGTGGCAGTTTTTATTCTGGCCAACATACTTTTGCCTTATGGTGTGGAGTTTGCCGCTGCCGGGGCAGCCTTTGGCCCGGTGGCAGGGGCTGTGGCAGGGCTGATTGTGCTTATTTTGGTATATTATAACAGAAGAGGTTATTTACTTACCAAGATGAGCCTAGACACCAGCCGAGCCTTTGAAGATTACGTACATATTATATATCGCTTATTTTCCTTTGCCATTCCTATAACCTTGGGAGGCCTCGTTAGCCCTTTTATGAACATGGCTGATGCAGCCATAGTAAGCAGCAGACTGCAGTATGCAGGATTTTCCGTAAAGCGGGCAACAGAGCTTTTTGGACAGCTCACCGGCATGGCTGCTCCCCTTGTGAATTTACCGGTTGTGGCAACTACGGCCCTTTCCGCAAGCCTGGTGCCGGCGATTTCCGAAGCTGTGGCCTTAAACAACAGGCAGATGATCGCTTCTAGAGCTGAAACGGGAATGTGCTTTAGTATAATATTTGGCTTGCCTGCGGCTGTGGGCATGTACGTGTTGGCTGAGCCTATAACCGTTTTGCTTTATAAAAATGCCGAAGCTGGAATATCTCTTGAAGTTCTTTCATGGGGAGTAGTGTTTTTAGCCCTTACTCAAACTACCACAGGAATCCTTCAAGGCATTGGTCAAACTATGATTCCTGTAAAAAATATGTTTATTGGTGCCGCAATAAAAGTTGTCATAAATTACGTTCTGACTGGTATAACCTACATTAATATTAAAGGGGCGGCTCTCGGAACGGTTATAGGTTATCTGATTCCTTCCCTTTTTAATGCTCTGCAGGTGATCAAGTGGACAGATCTTAAAGTTGATTTAAATTACATGGTAATAAAACCCGCCTTTGCTGCTGCTATCATGGGAATAAGCGTAAAGCTTGCCCATGGAAAGCTTATGCTTTTAGGCCTTTCGCAAAACAAAGCCACAGTTTTTGCTATAGCCTTAGGTGTTCTTGTATATGTTCTGGCTTTGCTTTTAAGCGGAGGTTTAAAGCAAAATGACTTGGAGCTTTTACCCGGTGGCCGGCACATCATTAGATTTATAAAAAAATTTGGAGCCTTCAGGAGGTAATTTAATGTCAAAGCGCACTTTAGATGATTTGGTGGAAATAATGGCAAAACTAAGAGGGAATCCTGGCTGTCCTTGGGACAAGTCCCAGACCCATGAGACCTTAAAACCTTTTATCATAGAAGAAGCCTATGAAGTTGTAGATGCCATTTCGAGAAAAAGCAGAGAGGATCTTATTGAAGAGCTTGGGGACCTTTTGCTGCAAATAGTCTTTCACAGCCGTATCGGTGAGGAGCGGGGTGAATTTGATATAGGCGATGTTATCGAAGGAATATGTGAGAAAATGATAAGGCGCCACCCTCATATTTTTGGTGATGTGGCTGTAGAAGGCACTGATGAAGTTCTAAAAAATTGGGAAGAAATAAAGCGTGAAGAAAAGGATATGAAATCAGAAGCTGAGAGCATGATGAACATACCAAAGGCTCTGCCGGCTCTGATGAAGGCTTTTAAAGTTCAGGAAAAGGCAGCCCGGGTAGGTTTTGATTGGGATGATATAAGTGGCGCAATAGATAAGGTTTATGAAGAGTTGGACGAGCTTAAAGAAGTATATAATGCAGGAAACAGTGACAAAATAAGAGAAGAAATGGGAGATTTGTTATTTGCCTGTGTAAATGTTGCTCGTTTTTTAGAAGTCGAACCTGAGCTTGCTTTAAACGATGCTGTAAAAAAATTTATTAACAGATTCAATTTTGTAGAAGCAACGGCGGCGGAATTCGACAAGAATTTACGAGATATGAGTTTACAGGAAATGGAAGAATTGTGGCAACAAAGTAAAAAACAAGAAAAAAAGTTTTAAATTTCCTTTGTAGAGGAAGGATTTTGTCAATAAGTGGAGAATAGACTATATGAATTTAATTAACATTCAGGGAGGGAATCTTGTGAACAAAGCCGAACTTATTTCAGTAATGGCTGAAAAGAGTGGATTGACAAAGAAGGATACGGAAAAAGCGCTAAATTCATTCATCGAAGCAGTTGAAGAAGCTCTCGTAAATGGGGACAAGGTTCAATTGGTTGGTTTTGGAACATTTGAAGTGAGAGAGAGAAGTGCCCGCAAAGGTCGCAATCCACAAACTGGCGAAGAAATTGACATACCCGCAGCCAGTGTACCGGCTTTTAAGGCAGGAAAAGCCTTAAAGGACAGCATTAACAAGTAAATGATTAGACACTATTAAAAAGGCAGGTTGTTAGACCTGCTTTTTTGTTTTTATATGCGAGAATTATTTATTATTTAAAGCCAATACTATAAGTATGAAAAAGCCAGCAGCAAACTTCCTTTTTATAGTGTTACTTAATTTAACTTAAAACTAGGAGGCTTGATATGAACAGAAAGTTAGCAGCTCTAATAATTTTTGTTGCCATTATAACCGCTTTAGTTGCAGCATGTGCCAGAAGACCCAGTCCAGAAAAAAAACCAGCTCTGCCCAAGGTACCCGATAAAATCAGCCGTGGAACCGGCAAAGAGCCGGTGCTCAGTGTATATGAAGTCCAAACTGGTGCTGTCAAAGAAATGAAACTGGAAGATTATGTGGCAGGTGTAGTGGCAGGAGAAATGGAAAATAACTGGCCAGTGGAAGCTCTGGCAGCCCAGGCTATCTTGGCGAGGACTTATGTCCTTGAGTTTATAACTGATAAGGGCGGTTCAAAATATACAGATGCAGACATATCCACGGATTTTGAAGAAGCCCAGGCATGGAATCCGGACAACATCAATGACAGGATAAAAAAGGCCGTTGAAATGACCCGCGGTGAAGTAGTCACGTATAAAGGCAAGTATATTAAGGCTTGGTTTCACTCCCATGCCGGAGGCATGACTGCAACTGCTAAAGAGGGTTTAAATTTTAAGGAAGCAGAACCCCCTTATATAAAAGTTACGAAATCGCCGGATGCCGATGCAGGGCCTGAAGGCAAAAGGACATGGACTGCATCTTTTTCAAAAGACCAAATAAGCGCTGTAATAAGAGACAAAATGGGCATGGAAACGGGCCCCATAGACACTGTCAGCATAGTTGAAAGAGGGCCTTCAGGTCGAGCTACAAAGCTTAAGATAGGAAATGCCACGGTCTCGGCGCCAGAGCTTCGAATAGCCCTGGGGAGCATGGAAATGAGATCAACCCTTCTTACCAGCTTTAAGGTGGAAGGTGACAAAGTTATTATGGCTGGGAAAGGATTTGGCCACGGGGTGGGCCTTTCCCAATGGGGAGCCAATGTCATGGCCAAACAAAAAAAGAGCCCCGAAGATATAATAAACTATTATTTTAAAGACGTAGACATCGTAAAATTGTGGGAATAACATATTTCAAAACCCTCCCGAATAAAATTAAAACAAAGATAAGTAAGGGAGGGTTTTGTAGTGGAAGAAAAAACTCGTCACAAATTAACACTTACCAATCGGGAACTCCTAGAAGTAAACGGTGTAATAAATGTAGAAAAGTTCACCGATGAAGATATATTACTTGAAACAGACGAAGGGATGCTTAACATCAAAGGCGAAAATATGCACATGAAGCAATTAAATCTAGACGCCGGTATGATTGTAATTGAGGGTATCGTAAAGGCAATGGCCTATCATGAAGGCTTATCTTCTAGTTCAAAAAGGAAGGGCTTACTGGGGCGCCTGCTAAAGTGAGTTTTCTAGGAGGAGATATAGGTGGATCTTTGGCAGATACAACCGCAAATTATGCTTTTAATTACATCTTTAATCATAGGATTGGTTACCGGATTATTGTTTGACATATATCGGCGTATGAGAAACTTGGTTTCCCCGGGGCCTTATCTTACAGCTCTCGGGGATTTGTGTTTTTGGTCTATCATAGCTGTAATTACTTTTACATCACTTCTTTCCATAAGCTCAGGCCAGATTCGCGGATATGTTTTTTTGGGAATAGCAGCGGGCTTGGGTTTTTATCTTCACTTTATAAGTCCATATGTGATTTGGTTTTTTGTTGTAATGGATACTTATATTGGAATCTGTTTTTTAAAAATATCTAAGCTTGTAGGCAAAGTAAAGAGTCTGACAGCTGTAAGGCTAGTGCACAGGATTTGGCAAGACGCAAGGCGAATCTTTTCTAAAATGAAGCGTTGATAATGAAGGATTTTCAAATAATGTACCGAACTGTAAATATAAGTACAGTTGGAGGTTTTGGTAAAATGGCAAAAAGGAAAATTAAAATTCGCCACCTGTTGTGCTTGCTTTTTTTAATTTATGTGCTGTCGACTTTCATATATCAACAATTTAGAATTATGGATTTAACTAAACAGGAGGCAGAGCTTAATGCCAAAAAAAAGGCGGCCATTGAGCAAAGAGAAGAGCTCAAAAAAGAAATAAGCCTGCTTCACACTGATGAATATATTGAAGTCATTGCCCGGGATGAGCTGGGGCTTGTAAAGCCTGGGGAATACATAATAAAAAGTGCAAGAAGTTTTAAAGAATAACCAAACAACATGGGGAAAATTCAGTAAAAAAAATGAAAGAAAGGCCCAGATGACATTGTTCATCTGGGCAAGTTTTTCTATAACAATAAAGTTTAGGTTATAAAAATTAAATAAATGTAACACTAAGCTTATAGATGAAATAAAAGTGTAGCATTAACGTAAAAATGCTTACAATATGTAAATTTACAAGTTAACATTAGCTATATTAAGATTATTCACTATTAAATCCTTTTTTTCAACTGTAATTAGCATTTACATTTTGTACATCTTTATGGTAATATAACATTGTAATACATAATATACATAATCTCCGCATGTTTTTATAAATTGCTTTATGTATTGTTAAAAAAGACCAGATAAGTGCAATTGCCGTTTTCTGAAAATAATAAAGTATCGTAATAAAGCATGTTCGTCCAAGATTATATATTATTTGCAATATCAAAAGTCGCAGTCAAATCATATTAAAACGAAAAATGTAATCTTACATAAAAATAAAAAATCAAGGGTGATAACATGTTAAGAGTCATAGGAGTTGGAGACAATGTGGTGGACAGGTACCTACATAAAGGTATCATGTATCCTGGAGGCAATGCTTTAAATTTTAGCGTCTACGCAAAATTAACCGGCAATGATTCTGGTTATCTGGGGGTTTTTGGAAATGATAACGCCGGAAAACACGTATCTGCAGTTTTGCAAAAATTAGGTATAGATATTTCTCATTGCAGATTTGAAGATGGCGAAAATGGGAGTTCTTCTATTAATATTATCAACGGGGACAGAATAATATCTGAAGATAATGATGGAGGCGTTTCAAAAGAATTTCCTATTAAACTCAATGGAGAAGATTTAGAGTACATAAAGACATTTGATGTTGTTCATACAAGTATATATAGTTATATGGAGGAAGAGATTGGAAAGATAAAAGAAATAGGAATTCCCGTGAGCTTTGACTTTTCTAGTTTGTGGGATGATGCATATCTTGAAAGAGTATGTCCAAATACAGATTTTAACTTGCTATCTTGCGGCCATCTAGATGATGGGGAAATACAACATTTACTTAAGAAAATACATAATTTAGGCTCCAAAATTATTATTGCTACAATGGGTAAAAGAGGTGTAATTGTATACAATGGTAGGAAATTCTATAAAAAAGAGCCCTATAATTTAGGTGCCAAGATAGTCGATACTCTTGGTGCAGGTGATTCGTTTTTGACAGGTTTTCTACTGACATATATAGATGGCATAAAATACTATCATAGGGTTACTAAATCAGACGTAGACTTAGAACTCCCACAAAGATATAAAATTGATTTTGAGGATTTACTAATTGAATATAGTATGGCAAGAGGCAATCTTTTGGCTGCAAAAACATGTACGGTGGATGGAGCTTTTGGGTATGGCATTAAAATAGATTAATAATTCCAAATGTTTTTGAAAGACCAACTATTAAAAGTCAAGCAGATTTAAAAAAATCACAAATGAGATCCAACTAAAAAC